>JALSGU010000242.1 GCA_026982575.1 Paracoccaceae bacterium
CAACCGATTTATCAAGAACTGTCACAATAGCCGGTTAACCACCAACCATCAGCGGCATCAAAACAACCTCGCTATCTTTTGTAATCGGGGTGAACCACGCATCCTTGAACACCTCGCCATCAATGGCCAGCGATACGCCTTGGTCAATAATTGGCGCAAGGCCGGGATATGTTTTTGACAGCGCATCCAGCACCGATTTGGTGGTATTTCCCGTTACAGACACAGGCGATTGGCCGTCAGTATAGCGGCGCAAAGACCCCCATATGACGACCTCTACCATTATTTCTTTGCGTCAATCGCCGCCATTATTTTTGGCGGAGACATTGGCAATTCATATAAACGCACACCGGCCGCCGCGCAAACCGCAGCCCCGACAGCAGCCAATGGCGGCACAATCGCGGTTTCGCCGCAACCGCGCACACCGTAAGGGTGGCCGGGGTTTGGCACCTCGATCATGACGGTGTCGATCATCGGCAGGTCCGAGGCCACAGGAATGCGGTAATCAAGGAAGCCGGCATTTTGCAGCTTGCCATCATCACCGTAAATATATTCCTCGTTTAATGCCCAGCCAATGCCCTGCACCGCGCCGCCCTGCATTTGGCCCTCAACGTATGACGGGTGGATGGCTTTGCCGACATCCTGAAACACCGTATAGCGCTTAACGCTGGTAAAACCGGTTTCTGGGTCTACTTCGGTATCCACCAAATGCACCCCGAAACTAACGCCTGCCTTGTCGGGCGCGCCCTCATGGTGGCCAGCAATTGGCCCGCCGGTGCGGCCTGAATTTTTGGCAATTTCAGCCAAGGATAAGGGCGGGAATTCCCCTGCATTATGGCCCGTAGGATGCACCGCGCCATCAATCCATTCCACCGCGTCCACATCAATGCCCCATGTTTTGGCAGCACGTTTGCACATTTCGGCCTTGGCGGCTTTGGCGGCGTTGATGGTGGCAATACCAACCGCAAATGTCACGCGGCTGCCATCGGTTACATCGGAAAATCCCACCGCAGCGGTATCCCCGATGATGGTTTTGATTTTTTCGTATTCAATGCCCAACTCCTCGGCTGCCATCATGCTGATAGAGGCGCGCGAACCACCGATATCGGGATTACCCTCAATTAAATTAACGGTCCCGTCTGAATTTATCGCCATGGAAACAGATACTTGCCCACCAAAGTTAAACCAGAAACCGCAAGATACCCCGCGCCCCTGATTGGGGCCAAGCGGGGCTGAGTAATGCGGGTGGGCCTTGGCGGCCTGTAATGCTTCGACCAGACCGATTGCCTTGAAAGTAGGCCCATAAGAAGATTTCGTGCCCTCGCGTGAGGCATTTTTCAGGCGCACATCAATTGGATCTAGGCCAAATTCAGCCGCCAGTTCGCCAATCACACTTTCCACTGCATATACCGCCATCGGCGCACCGGGCGCGCGATAGGAAATCATTTTGGGGCGGTTGGTCATTACATCCCAACCCTCGGCACGGACATGTTCCAGATCATAGGTTGCAAAAGCGCTCATCGCGCCCATCATTACCATTTGGTATGGAAACGCACCGCCCTGATAGCGCAATCTGGCATGGCCAGCAGTGATTTTACCGTCACTATTCATGCCGATTTTTACATCCATTGACGCCGACATGGTCGGGCCGCTGGCGCGAAACACTTCGTCGCGAGACATTACCAGCTTAACCGGCTTGCCTGATTTTGTTGATAGCGCCAGCGCCACGGGTTCAATAAACACCGTGGTTTTACCGCCAAACCCGCCGCCGATTTC
>JALSGU010000243.1 GCA_026982575.1 Paracoccaceae bacterium
CTCGCCATACAAAAACACCTCAACCTGCCAGCCGCGTTGTTTCAACAGCCTTGCCACCACAAACCCGTCGCCGCCATTATTGCCCGGCCCGCACAGCACCACGGCTTTTTGCGAGGTCAGCGCCATTTCAGGCCATTCCTCCAGAATTGCCTCAACCACGCCACGGCCTGCGCGCTCCATCAGTTCCAGCCCTGTGACCTCGCCGCTATTGATCGCGGCTTGTTCAATGGCGCGCATTTGTGCGGCGGTTAAAAGTTCGGTCATGGTTTTATCCCGTAGGGTGCGTGGTCTCCACGCACCGTTTCCGGCCTCATTATAATTGCGGTGCGTGGAAACCACGCACCCTACATTTTCAATTTGTGCAAGAATTCACCAGAATGCCTAAATATTGGGCACTTTATTGCAAATGCCTGCCCTGCAACATCTCGTCAAACTCTATGAGTTGCCCCCGCCCCGAACAAGTGTTTTGTCTGCCTCATAGGAGGCAAACCATGAAAAAAATCGAAGCCATTATCAAACCGTTCAAGCTCGACGAGGTCAAAGAGGCCTTGCAGGATGTCGGCATTCAGGGCCTGACCGTGATCGAGGCCAAAGGTTTTGGTCGCCAAAAAGGCCATACCGAACTGTATCGCGGTGCCGAATATGTGGTTGATTTTCTGCCCAAGGTCAAAATCGAAATCGCCCTTGCCGACGAGCAGCTTGACGAAGCCATCGAGGCCATCATCAACGCGGCAAAAACCGGCAAAATCGGTGACGGCAAGATTTTTGTTTCCAACATCGAACAAGCCATCAGAATTCGCACCGGTGAAGACGGTGTAGACGCCCTTTAACATATCCAAATTCAAGGAAAAACCCATGAGTGACATCCAGACAATTCTTGACATGATCAAGGATAATGAAATCGAATATGTGGACATCCGTTTCACCGATCCGCGCGGAAAGTTGCAGCATGTAACCGTTATCAATGACGAGGTTACCGCTGATTTTCTTGAAGAAGGCTTTATGTTTGACGGATCAAGCATCGCCGGCTGGAAATCCATCGACCAGTCGGACATGAAACTGATCCCCGATTGTGCATCGGCTTATATCGACCCGTTTTATGCGGAAAAAACCCTGTGCATCCATTGTTCTGTGGTTGAACCCGACACTGGCGAGCCATATTCGCGTGATCCGCGCTCCACCGCTGAAAAAGCCGAGGCATATCTGAAATCAACCGGCATTGGCGACACCGCCTATTTTGGCCCGGAGGCTGAATTTTTCCTGTTTGACGATGTGCGGTTCAGCAACACCATGAACAAAGTATCGTTCGAGGTCGACGCAGCCGATGCATCATGGAACACCGACACCCAATATGAAATGGGCAATATGGGCCATCGCCCGGGCATCAAGGGCGGGTATTTTCCGGTAAACCCCACCGATGCTTCCCATGATATTCGCGGCGAAATGCTGTCGACCATGAAACGCATGGGCATGAAGGTTGATAAACACCACCACGAGGTCGCGTCCTGCCAGCATGAACTTGGCCTTGTGTTTGGCACGCTTGTCAAACAGGCGGATGATTTGCAGAAATACAAATATATCATCCATAATGTTGCCCATGCTTATGGCAAATCAGCCACATTCATGCCAAAACCCATTGCCGGTGATAACGGCACCGGAATGCATGTAAATATGTCAATCTGGAAAGACGGCAAGCCGCTGTTTGCCGGCGATAAATACGCTGATCTCTCCCAGGAGGCCCTGTATTTCATCGGCGGCATTCTAAAACATGCCAAGGCGCTAAATGCGTTTACCAACCCTGCCACCAACAGCTATAAACGCCTGATCCCGGGGTTTGAAGCACCGGTTTTGCGGGCTTATTCGGCCAGCAACCGTTCGGGATGTGTGCGTATTCCATGGGCTGAATCCCCCAAGGCAAAACGTGTCGAAGCCCGTTTTCCAGATCCTGCCGCCAACCCCTATCTTTGTTTTGCCGCGCTGCTTATGGCAGGGCTTGACGGGATCAAAAACAAAATTGACCCCGGCGAAGCGCAAGACAAAGACCTGTATGATCTGCCCCCCGAAGAACTGGCTGACATTCCAACGGTTTGCGCATCCCTGCGCGAAGCACTGGACGAGCTGGTTCTGGACATGGATTTCCTGCTGGCCGGTGATGTGTTTACCCGCGAACAGATCGAGGGCTATATGGAGCTGAAATGGGAAGAAGTGTATAACATGGAACATACACCGCATCCGGTTGAATACGGCATGTATTATAGTTGTTAAATGGTGAGCTAAAGCCCACCCTGCGGAATGTAAAAGGCCTCCGGTTTTCGGGGGCCTTTTTATTAGCTTCAAGGTCCTGACCCTAGCGGCGCAGGTCAATTCAACAACCGTCGCCTGCTGGCCCCAATCGGATACATTCCACCAACAGAAGCAGAAGAGAGGTGCTATGCACAGTTAAACATAATCGATATGGTCGCATGGCATAAAGTAATCAGCCTCCGGAATGCTGGGGGCGGTTCACTGCGGTTCTAGCGCGGCAAAAATGACTCACTCCGGCAACTTTTTATCCAGCCTATAGACGCGACCGCCCAAGCCGCCTAAAACACGCAAAACTATGAAAGAAAATACATGCGTATTCTGGTTACCAATGATGATGGCATCACCGGCCCCGGCCTGAAAATCGCCGAAGAAATCGCCGCAGAAATTGCCGGTCCTGATGGCGAGGTCTGGGTGGTTGCCCCCGCTTTTGAACAATCCGGCGTTTCCCACTGTATTTCTTATCTTAAACCGATGCGCATGGCCAAACTGGCTGAAAAACGCTTTACGGTTGAGGGGTCTCCGGCAGATTGTGTGTTGGTGGGCCTGCACGAGGTTCTGGGGGATCTAAAGCCCGACCTGATCCTTTCGGGGGTTAATCGTGGCCATAATGTGGCCGAAGACACGGTTTATTCCGGCACGGTTGGCGCCGCGATGGAGGCCGCGATGCAGGGCTATAAATCCATCGCCATGTCGCAATACTATACCCAGCTGGGTGGCGTTACCGAAAACGCATTTGACGCGGCGCGCAAACACGGCGTTAAGGTTGTGCGGGATTTGCTGGAAAAAGCCCCGTGGCATGACAAACCTTATGGCGTATTTTACAATGTCAATTTCCCGCCGGTATCGGGCGAAAATGTCAAAGGCGTCAAAGCCACAAATCAGGGCACCCGCAACAATGTTGCCTTCGGGGTTGAGCCGCAAATTGCCCCCAACGGCCAGCAGATATTATGGTTGATGCATAATGCGTCCAATGTCAGTTCAGCACTTGGCTCCGACGCGCGCGAGGCTGCGAACGGGTTTATTACTGTCACCCCGCTGCGGGCCGATTTAACCGCCTATAGCGTGCTGGAAACCCTTAAATCAGCGGTTGAGGGTTAACATGATTTCCGAAGCCCAGATGCAGTTTGTTTTTGCCCTGCGCAGCCATGGCATTACCGATGCGCGGGTGCTGGCAGCCATGGAAAAAACCCCCCGCGACGTATTTGTCGAGGGCCTGTTCAAAGACCGCGCCTTTGAAAACACGCCTTTGCCGATTGCCTGCGGCCAGACCATCAGCCAACCATCCGTGGTGGCGCAAATGACCCAGGCCCTGGAGGTCACGCCCCGTTGCAAGGTATTGGAAATCGGCACCGGATCGGGCTATCAAGCCGCCATCCTTAGCCATCTGGCGCGGCGGGTTTACACAGTAGAACGCCACAGGCCCTTGGCGCGCATGGCTAGCCGGGTGCTGCGGGATCTGGATTTGGGCAATGTCACGGTGATTGCCGATGATGGCAGCCTTGGCCTGCCCGAACAGGCCCCGTTTGATCGCATATTGGTTACCGCCGCTGCCGAAGACCCGCCAAGCAGCCTTTTGGCGCAATTAAAAGTCGGTGGAATCATGGTATTGCCGGTCGGGCAGTCCGACACTATACAGAACCTTATAAAAATAGTTAAAACCAAAGACGGTTTAGAGTATAGTGAATTGAACAGCGTGCGTTTTGTGCCCCTGCTGGAAGGCGTGGCAGCGGATATAGACGCATAAACCAGACCCGAAAAGGGCGGTTCAAGCAAGGCAAAAGGGCAAAAAGGGCAAAAAGGGCAAAAACTATGATCATCAGAAGCTTACGCATATCAACGGCATTGACCGCAGCGGTTATTTTATCCGGCTGCGCATCTATCACCGAAAACGGAATTGATCTATCGCGGATTACGTCTCCGTTCCAGCGGAGTTCCGAGGCTGTGCCATCATTCGATCGCCCCGGCGCCGACCGGCGCGGTGTGATCACCTATGAAGATTACCAAGTCATTGTTGCCCGCGAGGGCGACAGCCTGACCTCGATTGCCAATCGCATCGGGCTGACCGCAACCGAATTGGCTGAAACCAATGGCCTGCCTGTGCGCTATGAACCCCGCGCCGGTGAGGTTCTGGTGTTACCGGTTAATGTTGGTGGCAACCTTGTGGCATCGCCATCCGGCTGGTCTGAAGAAATCGCGATTTCCGCGATAGAAAATGTCAGCAATGTCACCACACCCGAGGTCGGCAGCCCGACCGCACCCTTGCGTCACCGCGTAGAGGCAGGTGAAACCGCATATGAAATCGCCCGTAATTACAATGTTTCGGTAACCGCACTTGCATCATGGAATGGCCTTGGGTCCGACCTCGGGGTGCGCGCCGGTCAACAACTTATTATTCCGGTTCCCGATACAACCCTTGTTCCGGCGATAGCGCCCCCTGCCCCGACACCGGAACCGGCCCCCGCCCCCGTAGTTGCAACACCGCCGGTTACCCCCGTAGAACCGGCACCTGCACCGGTGGCTGTCAATACAAACGCACCCTTTATTGTGCCGGTTTCTGGCAGCATTTTACAGGGCTATCAAGCCACAGGGCGCAACAGAAACGAGGGCATCGATTACCAAACAGAACCGCTGGCGGTTGTTATGGCCGCCGGAGACGGCACCGTGGCACTGGTTTCAGAATCGCTTGGCGGGCTTGGCACCATTATTCTGATCCGGCATTCCAACGATTTGATGACGGTTTACGGGCGCATCGGCACCGTCGATATTGCCAAAGGTGACACGGTAAGAAAAGGCCAGACCATTGGCCGCGTTGCACCCGGCGATCCGCCAACTATGCATTTTGAGGTTCGCGTCGGCACCGAAAGCGTTAATCCAGCGCAGTATTTGCCCTGACGCCCGATTTGGGGGGGGCGCCTTGCCCCCGCCATCACGTTGTTACGTTGCCACCCGGGCCACAACCGAAAAGACAAATCCGGCGGTAATCGCCCCGCCGATACCCAGCGAAATATACGCTGCAAAAACCCGTGGTTTTACCAATGACCACACGGCCGTCATTGCCGGAATGCTGCTAACCGCGCCAGCCACCATAAACGACATCGCCGCCCCTGCGGTCATACCCTGTGTCATCAGCCCTGCCAAAAGCGCCGGCGCAACATACCCGTTCAGGTAAGCTGGCGCACCGATAAAGGCGCTGATAATAATCGGTTTTGCCCCAGCCCCCCCGACAACACCCGCGATAAGTTCTGCAGGGACATAAGTAATCATCAACGCCTCGATCAGATATGCCAGCGACATCCATTTTAGCAAAAACATAAAATTCTGCCTGAAAGCCCGGGCGAACTCTCCGCGTCGTTCGATTTCTCGCCAGAATTTCCAGACAGGCTTGCCATCAAACGGGTCAGGACCACAGCCACAACCACGTTTGAAGTTTTCCCGCAGCGGATGGGCAAAGGCCCCGTGGCGCACGAGGAAACTGATGGTGAACCCGCCAATCAAACCCAAAGCCACGGCAAAAACTGCTTTGGCGATGGCAAAATCCCATCCCAAAGCCCCCGCCGTGATCAATAACGACGCCGGATCCACCAGCGGCGATGCCAACCAAAAAGCCATTACCGGCCCCAGCGGCACGCCCATAATCAGCAATCCCGCAATAAAAGGAATTACCTGACACGAGCAAAACGGCGCAAGGCCACCCACCAGTGCCGCCAGCACAATCATGCGGAATTCACGCCCCTTGAAAGCATTGGCAACAAGTGTCTCTGCGCCACAAGCTTGCAAATAGGCAATCGAAATTACTGCAAACAGAATATATGGGGCAGTCCTTAGCAATGAACCACCGGCAAGCCGGATAATTTCGGGCAAACCAGCAATATCAGACAATGCAAGCACAACAATAATTACCAGAATTGCACCCCAGGGTGACCAGACAATATTCAGATATTTGCGCCAGTTCATCGGCTCCAGTGGCGTTACATCACTCATCATCATTCCCCCTGCCGGCATCCACGCAGCACTCTTCCAGTAAAAAAGCAGCGAGCGCGTGCAGGTGGTCAAAATTTGCAACGCTCACCATGCTCCGGCCTTTTTTTGCCTGCGTTATGACCCTGCCATCGGCCAGAGATTTCAGATGATGCACCAATGTTGATGCCGCAATTCCGGATTTTTGCTGAATTTCGCCTGTTGCCAACCCTTGCGGCCCCGCACGCACCAACAGCGCAACAATCTGCAATCGTGGCGCAGAGCCAACTGCGGCAAAACCTTCGCTTGCTATGTCAATATTCATAAAAACCTCCATATAACTAGATATGTAGTTACATGGAGGTTTAGCCATCCGTCAAGCAAATTCATTTAATGGTGTTAACTGGTTGTTTTCCCCAACCGCCCGGCAAGGTCGGTCACATATTGCCATGCCACCCGCCCTGAACGCGCACCGCGGGTTTGTTGCCATTCAATGGCCTCAACGCGTTGTTGTTCAAGCGAAATTTCCAGCCCCAAAGCATCACAATAGCCTGCAACCATCGCCAGATATTCGTCTTGCGAACAGGGATGAAACCCGAGCCACAACCCGAACCGATCTGATAAAGACACTTTTTCCTCAACCGATTCGGATGGGTTGATGCCTTTTTGCTGTTCATTTTCGATCATATCACGGGGCATAAGATGGCGGCGGTTGGATGTCGCGTAAAACAGCACATTATCCGGCCGCCCTTCAATGCCGCCATCCAGAACCGCCTTAAGCGATTTATAATGGCTGTCATCATGGTCAAACGAAAGATCATCGCAAAATAGCAAAAAGCGGTGGTTCAAGCCGCGCAAATGGTTCATTAATCGCCCGATGCTTGGCAGGTCTTCGCGCTGGATTTCAATTATTTTGATACCGGAAACTTCGGCATGAACCGCCTTTACCAAAGATGATTTTCCCATGCCGCGCGCGCCCCAAAGCAACACGTTATTGGCGGGTAACCCTGCTGCAAATTGTCGGGTATTGGCCAGCAACGTATCGCGGGCACGCTCTATGCCCACCAACAGGCCGATTTCAACCGTGTTAACCCGCGCCACCGCGCGCAATGCATCGGGGTCACATTCCCATACAAACGCATCGGCAAGGCCAAATTCAGGATCGGTTAGTGGTGGCGGGCTAAGCCGTTCAAGCGCGGCAACAATGCGTTTCAGACCCTTGGCCTTCACTTTTTATCCTCATCAAAAGTATCAGAATCAAAATCTTCATCCTCGTAATCGTCTTCAAAGAAACCACCCTCGGCGCGCAATCGGGCTTCGCGACGTTTTTCAACAACAGCAACCAGCAGAATGGAAATTTCATAAAGACCGTAAACAACCGTAAACAAAATAATCTGGGTGACAACATCAGGCGGGGTCACAATTGCGGCCAGCGCTAAAATACCCACAACCGCGAATTTGCGGGTGCCACGCAACCCGGCAACGGAAACCAGACCGGCAATCCCCATCAAGGTTAGCGCCACGGGCAACTGGAATGTAATACCAAAGGCCAGCACAAATTTCATGGTCAGGCCCAGATATTCATCAATGGTTCCCAAAAATGAAACCCCTACCGAGGCTGGTCCGTCAATGGGGTTGGCTTCGCCGCTGGGGCCAAATTGCTGATAGCCAAGGAAAAAGTCGAATGCCAGCGGCAGCACAACATAAAATGCAAAGGCCGCGCCAATGAAAAACAAAACCGGGGATGCCAGCATAAACGGCAAAAACGCCTTTTTCTCTTTGGCATACAGGCCCGGGGCCACGAATTGCCAAAGCTGAAAGCCGATAATCGGAAATGCCAGAATAAAGCCGCCAAACATCGAAATTCGCAAGGCGGTGGTAAAGCCTTTTTGCAGGCCCGTGAATATCAAATTACATTCGCCGTTGGCTTCGATAAGCTGTTTGCAAATCGGCGAGGCAAGAAAATCAAAGATTTGCTGTGAAACCAGATAGCTGGCCAGCATTCCCACCACAAAAGCCAGAACCGAGCGGATCAGCCGGTTGCGCAGCTCTGCCAGATGTTCGATCAGGGGGGCGGTGCTGTCTTCTACGTCATCATCACTCATTCAATTATTCTTTCACCGCAGCCGTTTTTTTTGCAGCCGGTTTTTTGGAGGCCGGTTTTTTTGGCGTTGTATTTTCTGCAGCAGGTTTTCCGGTTGTGGTCTTGGTCACCGTTTTTTTGGTGGCTTTTGCAGAAGTTTCGGTTGTCGCCTTAGAGGACGTGCTTTTGCTCGATTTCCGGGCCGGTTTTGATTTTGGTTTCGAAGTGGATTTTGAACTGGCGCCGGTTTTTGAGCTGGATTTACTTGAACTGCGTTTTTTGGCGCTCGATTCAGGTGACGCTATCGGCCCGTCATCTTTGAGGTCGGCATTGAAGTCCGATGGTTTGAACGAGGTTGCAGATTTCACGCTATCGGAAATATCGCTAAAATCCTTACCGGCATCTTTCAGACCGGTTTCATCCACCACAGCATCCATTGATCGCTGGAATTCCCGCGCCATGCCTTTTGCCTTACCCACCAGATTGCCCACTGTGCGAAACAGTTTTGGCAGGTCTTTTGGGCCCACAACAATCAACGCCACAATGCCGATGACAAGCAGCTCCATCATGCCCAGATCAAACATATCCGCGCATTCCTTTCAGGTTCAAAGCCAAATCAGGCTTCGTCTTTGTCTTTGACCGGCGTTACGTCAACAGCTTCATCAGCCGCTGCAGCTTCCAGTTCGGCTTTGCCTTCGGTTACGCCCTTTTTGAACGACGAGATGCCCTTACCGACTTCGCCCATCAAATTGGAAATCTTGCCACGGCCAAACAGCACCAGCACAACAACGGCAATTACTACCATCCCCATGGGGCCAATATTGCCGATAAACATTGCAGTTGAAATCATCTTTCTTCTCCTGATTATATAATTTCATTAATTTACATGTATGACCTATGCGCACAAGGTTCAAACCCAAATAGGCCTAGGCAGGCATATTTCTGCCATCATGCGGTTTTTTTACCTGACCTTGACGTATGCACGGAAAAACAAAACACCGGTCGCGCCGAAGCGACAGCCAAAGCGGCGTGTCCGGCTTTGGCAGGAAAACACCCGGAATTGACGCGCTAAGCACCGATTGGTCATGCTCCATCTGCACTTCGATCAGGCTTTCATTGCCCATGAACCGCGCCCGTTTAACAATGCCGCGCGCTGGCACGCCTTCTTGGGGGGTCGGATTCGGGCCTTTGCCGTTGCGATCAAAGTCAATCCGCAGGTGTTGCGGGCGGATAATAATTTCAACATCAGAATGATCATCCAGCCCCGGCGTTAAAAACTGGCCAAACGGGGTATCCGTCTGCATTCTATTAACAACACCGTGTATAACATTGATATCACTGAAAAATCCGGCGGCTTGCCGGTCAACTGGTGCGTTGTAAATATTATAAGGCGCACCGATTTGCACAATTTTACCATCCCGCATCAGGGCAATTTTATCTGCCATACGCATGGCTTCTTCGGGCTCGTGCGTCACCAGTAAAACCGAGGCATTCAGCTCCTTTAGAATCGCCAATGTATCATCGCGAATCCCGTCGCGCAGCCGGTTATCAAGCCCCGAAAACGGTTCATCCATCAGCATAACCCGCGGGTTTGGTGCCAATGCACGGGCCAAAGCCACCCGTTGCTGTTCACCGCCCGACAGCATATGCGGGAATTTATCTGCAAATTTCAACAAGCCCACTTTGTCGAGCAATTTGACCGCGACATCCATTTTATCGGCTGATTTCAGCCCGAACGCAACATTTTGCTGCACGGATAAATGCGGAAACAGGGCAAAATCCTGAAACATCAGCCCGATGGATCGTTTTTCCGGTGGCAAATGGGTGTTTGCGTCCGAAATCACCTGCCCGTCTACCAGCACCTCGCCGCTATCTTGCTGGTCCACCCCGGCAGCGATGCGTAATGTGGTTGATTTGCCGCATCCCGAAGGCCCGAGCAAACAGGTTACCTCGCCGGCAAACATCTGCAAGGATATGCCATCCACAACCATTTGCCCATCGAACTGGCGGGTGATGTTTCTTAGCTCCAAGCGTGGTGTATTGTTTGACACAAGCAATCCTGACTAACTTAGTCCCCTATTATCAAGACCATGCAGTTCTAGCAACAGCTCTTTGCGGGTTCTGACACCACATCAAACGGAAAACCGTCGCCGCATCCGGCAAACATGCCGCGATGCTGGCTGAAATTACCTTTGAATTCAAAATATGGCGCAAAACGGCTGTCGCGCAGCATGATAAACGAATTGCTACAAACCGCGGTTTCTTTACCGGCTGTGAAAACACGGGATTTATCCAGCACAAATTGCGCAGGATCATTTGGCTCATTGCCAAGATAAATCACGCTTTGGTCAAAATCCTCACAAGCCGGCTCAAGATCAAGCTTGAACAAGCGATAGGTGGCGGAATAAAAGCCTATTCCATTCAATTTGGCTTCAATATCAGGGTTTTCGATGGTCAAAACCCGGTCTTCGACCAATCGAGGGTCAGCGAAACCCGCCGCTTTGGCCAGCGTCATAAAATCATTCCAATATAATGCCCCGCTAAGGCATTCTCCGTATAAAACAGGGTCTTCCAGCAATTCGGCCGGCACGCGGAGATCTGCATATACATCGGAAAAGTACAGCTCTCCGCCCGGTTTTAGCAGGCGGTATGCCTCTGCCAGCACCGCCGGTTTGTCAGGCGACAGGTTGATCACACAGTTTGAAACGATAATATCAAAACTGGCATCCGCCAACCCCAATTCCCCCAGTTTTTCGATATATCCCTTGTGAAATTTGGTGTTAGGCGCAGCATAACCAAAAGCATCGGCATGAAACGCCTCGTGTCTGCGCGCCACCGAAAGCTGTTCATCCGTCATGTCAACACCGGTTACCGAGCCATTTTTGCCAACCAGCCCCGCCAGCGCATAAACATCGCGCCCCGATCCGCAGCCCAGATCAAGAATATCCATGCCTTTCAGCACATTTGGCGCAACCAAGCCGCAACCATAGTATTTTTCGGTCACTTCAGGATGGATTTTGGCCAGAACTTTACGCAAATATTCCGGCACATCATCAGGGGTGCAACAGGCATTGGTCTGCAAATCATCCGATTTTTGCAGCACCTTGCCATAATATTCCTGCACAGTTTTATGTTTCATGAATTTTCCCTATTTGTTTTATAATCAATAAACCTGCACCAAAAATTTAACCATTAACCAAACCACAACTTACCGTGAAGCATTTATCACGCCCGCCGGAGCATAATGGTGATGCCACCCATAGCAACCAATACCGCGCCACCCATCCGTGTCATCCATATAATCACCGCAGGTTTGGCGATTTTGCGCCGCATCCGGTCAGCCAACAAGGCATAAGCTAATGCGTTCAGCCCGGCCAGTATCACAAAAGTTGCAATTAAAATCGCGAATTGCGGTAATAATGCCGCATTGGCATCGACAAATTGCGGCACAAAGGCAATAAAAAATACAATACCTTTGGGATTAAGCGCGGTAACCAGCGCCGCATGCCAAAAAACCCCTTTGGCCGAATTATTTTCGACTGTGCCAAGCTGCGCCTCGGGCGCGCTCCGTATCAGCTTTATACCAAGATAGATCAAATAGAGTGCGCCGATCCATTTTAGCGCCATAAACCAGCTTGCCGAGGCCAGCACCAAAGCACCAAGCCCCAGCAATGACGCGCTCATCGCGATTAAATCGCCAAAAGCCACACCAAGAGCCGTTGTTACCGCAACCGTGCGCCCCCGGCTTAACGCATAGCTCAGCACCA
>JALSGU010000244.1 GCA_026982575.1 Paracoccaceae bacterium
ACTGACAGTTCAAGCTCGTCCACCTTTTTAAGCAGCAGCGGGTTGAATTCCAGCTCGTCTTCTTCATCCGCACGGCCCGCGGCTTCGGGTTCGTCAAAATTGACAAATACCGAAAGCTGGTCTTGCAAAATCCGCGCCGCAAACGCGATCGCGTCTTCGGGGCTGATTGATCCGTCGGTTTCGACATTCAAGGTCAGTTTGTCATAGTCAAGCACATGGCCCTCGCGGGTTGGCTCAACCTTATAGGAAACCTTTTTAACCGGCGAAAACAGCGCATCAACCGAGATCAGGCCAATGGGCGCGTCTTCGGGGCGGTTTTTGTCAGCGGCAACGTAACCTTTGCCGGTTTCAATGGTCAGCTCCATAAACACCGACGCACCCTCATCAAGATGACAGATCACATGGTCTTTGTTCAGAATTTCAATGCCGTTGGTTTCGGCAATGTCGCCAGCGGTAACCACACCGGGGCCTTTGGCATTGATGGCCACACGTTTCGGGCCTTCAACTTCCATGTTGATCGCCACACCCTTAAGGTTCAGCACAATGTCGGTTACGTCTTCGCGCACGCCGACCACGGATGAAAATTCGTGCAGCACATTGTCGATTTGCACGGATGTGATCGCGGCACCTTGCAGCGACGACAACAGCACACGGCGCAGCGCATTGCCAAGCGTTAAGCCAAAGCCACGCTCCAGCGGTTCCGCAGTGGCGGTTGCAGTGCGAAGCGGGTCAGCGCCAGGTTTGATCTCCAGTCCGTTAGGACGGATGAGTTCTTGCCAATTCTTGTGGATCATATTTTGGCCTCCATACTAGTCTGCAACCGATCCGGATGGCAGCAAACGCCCGAGGGGTATTAGGCGCGCAACGTAATTGATGCACGCCAAAATTTGTATTGATTAAACGCGACGACGCTTTGGTGGGCGGCAACCGTTATGTGGCATGGGGGTTACATCGCGAATGGATGTAACGATCAGGCCGGCAGCAGCCAGCGCCCGCAACGCGGATTCGCGGCCCGAACCCGGGCCTTGCACCAGAACCTCAAGGGTTTTCATGCCGTGTTCCTGTGCTTTTGCAGCCGCATCCTCGGCAGCCATTTGTGCTGCATAAGGCGTGGATTTACGCGAACCCTTAAACCCCATTGTGCCAGCGCTGGACCACGAAATCGCGTTGCCCTGTGCGTCTGAAATCAGGATTTTAGTGTTGTTAAAGCTGGAATTGATATGCGCAATGCCCGAAGAAATATTCTTTTTGACTTTGCGTTTTACGCGGAGTTTTTCACGTGCCATTAATTCAGCCCCCTATTTCTTTTTGCCGGCAATGGCTTTCGCCTTGCCTTTACGGGTGCGCGCATTGGTATGCGTGCGCTGACCACGAACAGGCAGCTTGCGACGATGGCGGATACCACGATAACAACCAAGATCCATCAGGCGCTTGACGTTCATCTGGGTGTCGCGGCGCAGATCGCCCTCGACCATCAGGTTTGCGTCGATAAATTCGCGCACTTTCAACACCTCGGCGTCGGAAAGTTCGTTAACGCGACGAGTGACATCAATGCCGGTGCCTTCGCAGATTTTTATGGCGGAATCACGGCCAATACCGTGAATATAGGTCAGGGCGATTTGCACCTGCTTATGTGTGGGGATGTTTACCCCGGCGATACGTGCCAAATTGGCTCTCCATTTTTGTTTGCGGATCCGTAGCTCCGGAACCTTTTTTCACAACAAAAACACATC
>JALSGU010000245.1 GCA_026982575.1 Paracoccaceae bacterium
CGACGGTCATCAATCGGGCTGCAAGCCGCAGCACAGGCTGCCGAAAGCTGATCCAGCGTTGCCGTATCCAGCCTGCTGCCAACCAGTATTTCGCCCGCATCAGCCACCAGCAAAACCGTGGGGGCCACCGCGCCAAGCGAAACACGGGCGGATTTAACGGTGCCGTCTTTATTCAGGGTTAGATTCACCCCGGCACTGGCGACCGCGATATCCATTTCGGTGCGCGGAATAAACCGCAAATAAGCATCCGCCGAATTTTCTGCCTGCCTTGGCAAGCAAATAGCGGTGACAATTTCACCCGCAGCCAAACAGGTTTTCCCCGGTGCCACCGGCACATCTTTGACCGAAATTTTGCGTGAACCATCAGGGCCAAGGGTTTCAACCCACGCCCCCGCAGCCACCAGCGCCGGAACCGCGTCAGCGGCTGGCGACGCATTACACAGGTTGCCAACCATCGTGGCGCGCCCCTGCACCTGGGTTGAACCGATCAGTTCCATCGCCTCGACAATGCCGGGCCATTCGGCCTTTAATGCTGCATTTTCACCGATTTCGGCACCGGAAACCGCAATCCCGATCCGGCATTCGGTTTTTGATATGATAATATCTTTGACGCCCGGTATGGATTTGATATCAAGCAATAAATCAGGCTCGGCCAATCCAAGTTTCAGCTGAACCAGAATATCCGTGCCACCGGCCAGAACCATGGCTTTGCCCTGTTCAGACCCAAGCAGATCAACCGCCTGTGCAAAATCGTTTACAACCATATATCGCATGAAAACCCCCGATTGTTTCGCCTGACTTTGAGCCTGAAAACAGGTTTACGCAAGCCCAAAACCAACCATTGCGATGGATTCTTGAAATTGGAATTACAATAGGATATCGCCGCAGAAAAGCCACAATTCTCGCTAGTATAAACAATATCAAATTGATATTAGATTAAAAAAAACACGGAAGCACTTGAAAATCCGTGGTTTTAACTATACCATCAATTTGTTGTTCTGCTGGGGTTGGGCGAAACAGGTGATCTTTCCCCATGCCCATATAACCATAGGGGTGTGTTATTGTGACAAAATTCAAATTATTTGCTTTTCTTGTGGCAAGCATTCTGCCCGCTACACCATTGATTGCACAAGATGTTTGGATAACCCCCGAATTGCCATTCATTGAGCTTGAAATTGATGAAGATTTTATCGTAATTGAGCGCAATCAGGATAATTCTGCGGTTATTGCTGCGGCTTTCGCCAAAACCTCACGGCCCTGCCCGCCCTTTTGCGTGAATCCCATGTCAGCAGGTGACGGCGTTGAAACCGTTGGCGAAGTTGAGTTATTAACCTTTCTGGAAGATAATGTTCAGGTTGGTGACGGGTTTCTGGTCGATTCACGAACTGCTAATTTCTATCGGGCCGGCACCATTCCAGGTGCGATCAACTTGCCGTTCAATCTGTTTACTCCGTCCGCAGACAACCCGTTTTTGATCCCGATGCTGACCCAGCTTGGCGGCGTGCTTCAAACCAGCGGCGAATGGGATTTTTCCAATGCGCCAAAACTGCTGCTGTTTTGTAACGGCCCATGGTGCGGACAGTCTCCGCGCGCCATTCAAAATCTGATATCGCTGGGGTATCCTGTTGAAAAACTGTTTTACTACCGGGGCGGAATGCAAAATTGGTTGATGCTGGGGTTAACGGTTCATGTACCATAATAAATAATCAAAGCTTTCAACCTTTTGACGGGGGGAAAAATGAAGCTTACTATTAAAAATTTATCCATGATCTCTAAGGCTATATTGGCTTTAGGCATAAGTGCGAGCGGTATAAACGCCAAACCGAACCTAACAGAAACCCCTTTCCAGCCCCCGGCTTACGCCGGTCTGGAATTTGCCCAAGCCAGCATTGACGGTCTGGGCGAATCCGATCTCCGGCGTATTAATTTTTATACGGGGCGCGCATTGGAGGCATTGGCAGCCTTGGCCGAGCAAGACGCGCTTTCGGTCACAGCAGGGGCGGCGGTCTCGTCAACCGCAATCGATGATCTTCGCAATGCCATAAAACGGCTGATTGACGCGGGGAAACGCTCCGGTGTTGCACAAGACGACTTGGCGGATTATTTCGCATTGGCAGTCAAGGAACATTTTGAAAATACCGTTCCCCTTGCAGTGCAGGATGCTGCCGGCGAAATTGACACCCGCACGCTGTTTGCCGGAATTGTCGGGCGCATCAAATTTGCCGAAGAACGACAAGTGGATGTTGATTATCTGGCATTGCTGGATGCAGAAAGTGCCGATCTTGATCTGGGGCTTTCAAGCACCCCGCCCGCAGAACAAGAGCAAGTAGCAGAAATTGAACCAGTCCCCGCAGGGCCGGCTTTGCGCGCAGATGCAGATGCGGCAACCCGCGCCATCGTCGGGCGGGTTATTGTTGACGGGGATGTCTGGCGCATTCAGGTCGTAAGCGGTGATTCACTGGCAACATTTGCATCAGCGATTTATGGCGATTCACTGGCCTATCGCCAGATTTTTGCAGCCAACCAGAATATCTTGACCAACCCGAATACCATTAGCGTTGGTCAGGTTTTAACCATTCCCAAGCCCTAGCGGATATTTTGCAACAATGGCAAAAACTGCCCCATATTTGGCCCGTGCGGCAGGCCGGTCAATGCCAGACGCAACGGCATAAACAAGGTTTTGCCTTTGCGGCCTGTCGCCTGCTTTACCGCATTTGTCCAGTTTTTCCAAGTGGTTGCATCGCGCGGCGCAGGGGGTAACAGCGCCATGGCTGTGGTGATAAATTCGGCGTCCTCATCGGCAATTACCGGATCAACCCCGTCACGGCAGATTTCCCACCATTTCGCAATATCAGCGGTTTTGGAAATGTTTTCACGAATGGCCAGCCAGAAATCTTCGGCCAGATCACCGGGCACGCCAGCTGCATCCAGTTCCGCCGCCATTTGTTTGGCTGAACGGGTATGCAATAATTTGGCAGTTAACGGCACAAGATCGTTTTCATCAAATTTTGTGGGGGATGCCCCGAAATGCGACATTTCGAATCCGGCACAGATTGGCGCCATATCATCGTGCAATTCCACAGGGTCCGATGACCCCAACCGCGCCATCAGCGAAATAATCGCCATCGGTTCAATGCCCTTGCTGCGAAAATCCCGCAGGCTAAGGCTACCGAACCGTTTTGACAGCGCCTCGCCTTGGGGACCGGTCAGCATCGAATGATGGGCGAAATTCGGCATATCGCCACCAATGGCATTGATAATCTGGATCTGGGTGGCGGTGTTGGTCACATGGTCCAGCCCCCTGACAACATCGGTAATTTTCATATCCGTATCATCAACAACCGAGGCCAGCGTATATAAAACCTGACCATCCGCGCGGATAAGAACCGGGTCCGACAGGCTGGCGGCATCAATGCTTTGGGCGCCTAAAATACCGTCTTGCCATTCAATGCGCGTCTGGTCCAGCTTGAACCGCCAATAGCTGCCGCGTTCAGCCCGCAGGGTGTCTTTTTCAGCATCCGACAGCGCCAGCGCCGCGCGGTCATAAACCGGTGGCTTGCCCATGTTAAGCTGTTTTTTGCGTTTAAGATCAAGCTCAATGGGCGATTCAAAACATTCATACAACCGCCCCGCATCGCGCAATTGCTGCGCCACATCCGCGTATCGATCAAGCCGCGCTGACTGGGTTTCAATGCGGTCCCAAGTTATGCCCAGCCATGTCAGGTCTTCTTTGATGGCCGCCACATATTCGGGTTTTGAACGCACAGGGTCTGTATCATCAATGCGCAAAATAAAATCACCGCCGGCTTGGCGCGCGATCAGATAATTGAACAAGGCGGGGCGCAGGTTTCCGATATGCAAATATCCGGTTGGCGAGGGGGCAAAGCGGGTGATGGTCATGGTTTTGATCCGTTCGGAATTGGGTTGCGCTGTCTTATATCGCTTGCAGCCTTAAGGGCAAGGCTTTGGCTAGGCGTTGTCGCGCCAGCGGTTAACAATCGGATACCGCCGGTCCAGCCAAAAAGCCTTGAGGGTCAGCCGCGTGCCGGGGGCTGATTGAAACCGTTTATGTTCGGAAATATAAATCAGGTTTTCCACCCGTTTAACAATGGCACGATCATGGCCCATGGCCACCACATCGGCCACCGATTTTTCGTGATCAATCAGGGCCTCCAGAATTTCATCCAGCACCGCATATTCCGGCAGGCTGTCGCTGTCTTTCTGGTTGTCGCGCAGCTCAGCTGTTGGCGGTTTGTCAATGATATTTGGTGAAATAACTTGTCCCGCAGGCCCCATCATCCAGTCAAAATGGTTTTTGTTACGCCAGCGGCAGGTTTCAAACACGCGGGTTTTATACAGATCCTTGATCGGGTTAAACCCGCCGGCCATATCGCCGTAAATGGTGGCATAGCCCACCGCCACCTCTGATTTATTGCCGGTGGTCAGCAGCATAGACCCAAATTTATTTGACATCGCCATCAATAACAGCCCGCGCAGACGCGACTGGATGTTTTCTTCGGTGACATCTGCATCCATGCCCTCAAACAGCGGCGCAAGGGTTTCAGTTATCGCCGCCCTGCCCGCCGCTATGGAAACGGTGTTTAGCTCACAGCCCAGCGCCTTGGCGACATTGGCCGCATCCTCCAGCGATTCCTGGCTGGTATATTCCGAGGGCAACATCACACAGCGCACATTTTGTGGCCCCAGCGCATCAACCGCAATGGTGGCAACAATTGCGGAATCTATGCCGCCCGAAAGGCCAAGCAGCACCTTTTCAAAGCCGGTTTTAGCCATGTAATCACGAAGCGCCATGACCATACAGCGGTAATCCTGTTGCCATTCATCGCCGTGAATATCGCGGGTGCCACGCACTGCCTGCCAGCCGCTGTTATCGCGGATAAATTCAATCGTGGTGATATTTTCTTCAAATACCGGTAATTGCAGCGCCAGATCACCGCCGGGGTTCAAAACAAATGTGCCCCCGTCAAAAACCTGATCATCCTGCCCGCCGACCATATTCAGGTAAACCAGCGGCAGGCCGGTTTCCACCACCCGCGAAACCATCAGCCCCGTGCGCAGATCGTGTTTGCCGCGCCGATAGGGCGACCCATTGGGGACAAGCAGAATTTCCGCGCCGGTTTCGGCCATGGTTTCGGCCACGTCTTGATGCCACGCGTCCTCGCAGACCGGCGCGCCGATGCGCACGCCGTTAACATTAAACGGGCCGGATATGGCGCCGGAATCAAACAGGCGTTGTTCATCGAATACGTCTTCGTTGGGCAGGTGGTGTTTGCGCGCCACCACATTGACCTTGCCATTTTGTAACAGGAAATAAGCATTGTATAACATCCCGTTCTCGACCAGCGGCGCGCCAATGGCCATGGCAGGGCCATCGGCACATTCTTGTGCCAGATGCAGCAATTGCGCCGCTGCATCGGCCTGAAATGCCGGTTTTAGAATCAAATCCTGTGTCTGGTATCCGGTTAAAAACATTTCAGGCAGGGCCAGCAGGTCTGCCTTGGCGGTTTTTGCCTGTTGGTGGGCCGCCATTGCTTTTGCAACATTGCCGGAAATATCGCCAAGCACAGGGTTAAGCTGCGCCAGTGTAATAAGGAAATTTTCGGGCATATCGGTATCCTTGGCTGTATTTGATACCGGATTACACCCCATCCCCCGACATTGACAAGACCCACGCACGCGGGTTTGTGCGCCAATTTGCAAAAAACCATTGTCAGGCCTTGCAGATGGCCATAATATTCATTCAACAGGGTAACCCCTTGAAATAGAACCAACAGGAGTCCGATTCTTTTGCCAGATCGGGAACATACTTTGAAAAACAACCTTTTACTAAGTTCTGCCACCTTCGTCTTTGTTGCATTGGCAACCCCGGGGTTTTCGCAATCCGGGGAAATTCAGGTCAAACAATACGACACTGGCGGTATCTATGAAGGCGAATTTCTGGATGGTAAACAACATGGGCAAGGCACCTATCGCCTGCCCAACGGCTATGAATATTCAGGCCAATGGGTCGAGGGCCGCATTGAAGGCATCGGCGTTGCCCGCTTCCCCAACGGGTCAATCTATGAAGGCGAATTTCTAAATGGCCGCCCCGAGGGCACCGGCAAAATCACCTTTGCCGATGGCGGCACCTATGAGGGCAGCTGGGTTGACGGAAAAATCAGCGGATCAGGCACAGCAGCATATGCCAATGGCGTGGTCTATACCGGCGAATTCGCCAATGCGGTGCATCATGGTGTCGGCACCATGACCAGCCCCAATGGTTATATATACGAAGGCGACTGGGAAGACGGCACCAAACACGGCACCGGCAAAATCACCTATCCCGACGGCGCCATCTATGAAGGCGACATCGTGCGCGGCGTGCGCGAAGGCCAGGGCAGCCTGACCTTGCCCGACGGCGTCACTTATGTGGGCGCGTGGCAAAACGGCCAGATCAACGGCGAAGGCGTGTTGGTTCAGGCCAATGGCGACCGTTATGAAGGCACCATGGTCAACGGCCAGCGCGAAGGCAGCGGCGTGGCGATTTACGCATCGGGGGATCGCTATGAAGGTGAATTCCTGGCGGATCAACGCAATGGCATCGGCACCTTTACCGGCGCTGACGGGTATCAATATACCGGCGTCTGGGTTGCAGGCCGCATCGAAGGCGCGGGCGAGGTTACCTATCCCGACGGATCGGTATATATCGGTGAATTCCAGAACGATGTTGCCCATGGCAATGGCAAAATCACCTATGCAGACGGGTCTTCCTATGAAGGCGAATGGTCAAACGGCGTGATCGAGGGTAGCGGCATTGCGCGCTATGAAAACGGCCTGGTCTATGAAGGCCAGTTCCAAAACGCCAAAAACCACGGCACCGGCACCATGACCTATCAGGATGGATACCAGTATACCGGCGAATGGAAAGACGGATTGCGTGACGGGCAAGGTGTTGCCACCTATTCCGACGGCACCGAATATACCGGTGGTTTTGTATCGGGTCAGCGCGATGGTATTGGCAAAATCACCATGCCCGACGGGTTTGTCTATGAGGGCGCATGGTCTTCGGGCGAAATTGACGGCGAAGGCACCGCAACCTATCCCAATGGCGATATCTATCAGGGCTTTTTCGAAAAAGGCCAACGGCAGGGTCAGGGCATTATGCTATACGCCAATGGCGAAGAATATAACGGATTCTGGAACAACGGCGCGCCTAGCACCGAGGCTGAAGCCAGCGGTAATTGATACAGGGCCGCAAAAAACATTCAGCCTGGATATCCATCACAATATCCCGCTATTAAGCACTTGCTTGAGGCGTTTTTTCAGGTCACGCTTGCGAAACTCGGGCTGGATCTCGAAAAACCGAATGCCGGCTTGATTAAGCGCGCCAGTGATCATCTGGATAGCAGGATCACCCGGCCTGCGGGGGCTTTGGCTTGGCCCATGGCCATAATACATCACCGCAAGGACCGGCAATCCGTTGCTATTGACAACGAGATAATCCATTTTTTCCCGCCTCAGGCTTGACTGTGTTCTTTCGTATTCAACCGGATTGACAGATGCGCTCTGTTCCAAAAACTGGTCTAGCGAAACATATATCAAAACACTGAAGGTTGAGTTTACATCCCAGATAAGAGTTTCCAGCAATTCCAGCACTTGAAGTGATTCCGGGTTAACAATTGACGTTGCCCTGAACGTGGTACTGGCCGGAATAAGGAATTGCTGGTCTGCGCTGCGCATCGGAGCATTGCGAGCAATATTTTCCTCGCGCCATTTCTGCTCCAGACTGGCACGGTTGCGCATAAAAGCAAAAAAGCTATAAGCCAGAACCAAACCGGCAATTACAGCCAAGGCAATTAACATCGAAGACGGCAAAGCATCTGCTGCTCCGCTGGTTTTTGGCACCTCAATAAATTCCATTACGCCTCACTTTATAACTCTGAAATCAACTTTCCGGTTAATATTCAGTAAATCGTAATGAATTGCACGGTTATTTTTTTATTTAGCGCTTTATCTTCGATTTTTTCCGGTTATATTGCCTGCATGTGTGCAAAAAACCAATGTTTACAAGCTTTCCCTGCCAAAATTGGTGGTGCAGCCTTGATCCTACTCCTTAGTCGCCTCTGAGCGTGCTGAGAACCGGCGCGCATGCTCAGAGGAGTAAATATCGCGCCGCCAAATCTTCTCAGTTAAGGACTTACAGAAATGACCGATATGAATAAAACGTCCCAAAAGGACCGTGTGTTGATATTTGACACAACTTTGCGCGACGGCGAACAATCCCCCGGTGCCACCATGACCCACGTTGAAAAACTGGAAATCGCCGAGTTGCTGGATGATATGGGCGTTGATATTATCGAAGCCGGTTTTCCGATTGCCTCGGAGGGCGATTTCAAGGCGGTGGCCGAAATAGCCAAGCGCAGCAAAGACAGCGTTATTTGCGGGCTGTCGCGGGCCAAAACCGGCGATATCGACCGCGCATGGGAGGCGGTGAAATTTGCCAATCTGCCGCGCATCCATACCTTTATCGGCACCTCGCCGCTGCACCGCGATATTACCGAACTGACCCAAGATGCCATGTGTGATGTCATCCATGAAAGCGTCACCCATGCCCGCAACCTGTGCGATAATGTGCAATGGTCACCCATGGATGCCACCCGCACCGAGGATGATTATCTGTGCAAAGTGGTGGAAATCGCCATCAAGGCCGGTGCCACCACCATCAATATTCCCGACACCGTGGGTTATACCGCCCCTGCGGAAAGCGCTGATTTGATCCGAATGCTTTTGGAACGGGTGCCGGGCGCTGATGAAATTATTTTTGCCACCCATTGTCATAATGATCTGGGCATGGCCACGGCCAATGCTTTGGCGGCTGTGGCTGGTGGCGCGCGGCAAATTGAATGCACCATCAACGGTCTGGGGGAGCGCGCCGGTAATACCGCATTGGAAGAAGTGGTGATGGCGCTTAAGGTCCGCAATGACATCATGCCGTGGACCACCCGCATTGACACAACCCAAATCATGAAAGCCAGCCGCATGGTGGCGCAGGTTTCGGGGTTTGCGGTGCAATTCAACAAAGCGATTGTCGGCAAAAATGCTTTTGCCCATGAAAGCGGCATCCATCAGGATGGCATGCTGAAAAATGCTGAAACCTTTGAAATCATGCGGCCCGAAGATATCGGGTTGTCGGAAACCAGTCTGGTTATGGGCAAACATTCGGGCCGCGCGGCCTTGCGCTCAAAGCTGGAAAACCTGGGCTTTACGATTGGCGACAATCAGCTCAAAGACGTATTTGTGCGGTTCAAGGAACTGGCTGATCGTAAAAAAGAGATTTTTGACGATGATCTGGTGGCCTTGATGACCGGCAGCAGCGATCCGGCATCAGACATGCTGGAACTGGTATCTTTGCGGGTGGTTTGTGGCACCGACGGCCCACAAACCGCAGCCCTGACCCTGCGGGTTGGTGATGCGGAAAAATCGGTTGATATTACGGGCGATGGGCCGGTGGATGCCACATTTAACGCCATCAAATCGCTGTTTCCGCATTCTGCCCGCCTGAACCTGTATCAGGTCCACGCGGTGACCGAGGGCACCGATGCGCAAGCGACCGTGTCTGTGCGTATGGAGGAAAACGGTAAAATTGTCACCGGCCAGTCAGCCGATACCGATACGGTTGTGGCCTCGGCCAAGGCCTATATCGAGGCGCTGAACAATCTGGTGACGCGGCGTGAAAAAACCGCGCCTGAATGAAACCAACCGGCCATATGGACCAAGCCCTGATCGAGGCCCGCAAAGCCGCTGATCGGGGCGAGGTTCCGGTTGGGGCCGTGATTGTTCTGAACGGCAAGGTTCTGGCAAGCGCGGGCAACCAGACCCGCGAATTGCATGACCCATCTGCCCATGCCGAGGTTCTGGCCATTCGCGCTGCCTGTAAGGCTATGAAATCCGAACGCCTGACGGGGGCGGATTTATATGTCACCCTTGAACCCTGCCCTGCTTGCGCCGCGGTTATTTCAGCGGCGAGGATCGCGCGGGTGTATTACGGGGCTTCTGACCCGAAATCGGGCGGCATTGAACAAGGCCCGTGCATTTTCAGCCACCCCCAATGCCATCATAAGCCAGAGGTTTACGGGGGGATTGGCGAAACCGAATCCGCTGCCATATTGCGCCGGTTTTTCAAAACCCGCCGACAGGCATAATTTCTTTGGCCTTGATTTCTAGCGCTCAAAGCCCGAACTATAACAAAACAAGGGAGAAACACATGTTAAAAAGCCTTTTGATCCGCTGGTTTGCCGCACTTGTGCTGGTTATGCTGACTTATAACCCAACCAGTTTCAATTATGTGCAATGGGCGGTTGCCAATTTTGATGCCAAAATGTCGATCGTTATTCTGGTCGGGCTGGTGTTGCTGGTGGCTTATGTAGTGTTTTTGCGCGCCACGTTCCGCTCAATTGGCTATATCGGCATTGGCATGGTTGTAGCGGTAATTGCGGTGCTGCTGTGGGTGTTGAATGATCTGGGCTGGCTCGACCCGACCAACGCCACGGTGATGACATGGATCGGGCTGATCGGCCTGTCGGTTGTGCTTGGCATCGGGCTTAGCTGGTCGATCATTCGCCGCCGTCTTTCGGGGCAATTCGATATGGACCAAGTCGGCGATAATGAAGAATGACCTGCCCGAACGCGACGGGCTGCCAGAACACCTGAAGGTTTTGCTGGATAATTACCCGCGCGAGGGATGGTCAAAACACCGGAATTTTTCGGAGCTGACCAAATTCTGGCTAAACCGCCATATTATGTTTCGCAAAGCGCTGGAAACCTTGCGTTCCGAGGGCGATCATTTTCTGGATGGCACGCGCGATCCGCAACATTACGCGGCCCTGATCACCAAGGTTGGCGGGTTTTTTATCAATGAATTGCACCTGCATCACCATATGGAAGACCAGCATTATTTTCCGCTGTTGATCCGGCAGGATGCGCGGTTATCAGACGGGTTTGAGCTGTTGGACAGTGACCATCACCAATTAACCGAGCTGTTGGAAGGCATGGCAAAATCCGGTGGCGATCTGGTTAATAAAATCAGATCAAAAAGCGAGGCATCTATGTTTGCGGCAGATAATCTGCAAAAGATATTGCGCAGGTTTGACAGGTTTATGGACAGGCATCTGACCGACGAGGAAGAACTGATCGTGCCGATCATTCTGGAATATAATCCGCAGATCAATCTTTGAACCCGAATTAAAGTGGCAAAAAGGCCGGATTTAATATATTTGCATAAAAAGGCGGTCTGATTCAGACGAAATTGTTGATTTCCAATCGACAAGCCCCATTTCATTGGTTACTAAACGCCGTTCCGATTAAAAACGAAAGACCTCCGAATGGAAAATATCGTCCTTGCTATCCACCTTATTCTGGCATTCGGCCTGATTTGTGTTGTTTTACTGCAACGCTCCGAAGGTGGCGGGCTTGGCATTGGCGGCGGCGGTGGCGGCGGTGCTGTTTCGGGCCGTGCGGCGGCAACCGCGCTTGGCAAAGCCACCTGGATATTTGCCGTCGGGTTTATGATTACCTCCCTAACCCTGACAGTAATGGCCCAGCGCAATGCGGGCGGATCGGTGATTGACGGGCTGGATTCACTGCCAGCAGCTATCGAAACACCTGCCTTGCCAGATCTGGGCGCATTGACTGTGCCATTGCCGGTTACGGATGCACCGGTTACCGAATAGATGAACGGTGCGTGGAAACCACGCACCCTACAATTTCAGCCCCTGATACATCGCGGCTTTGCCCCGTTTGACATAATCCATCAATATTTTATCAGCTGCAAAATGCGTTGAAATTTTGGTGGGCGCGGGCATATGGGCCATGGTTGCCAGAAACGGCACCGCCGTTGCATCTGCTGCGGTTGGCCTATCTCCGAACATAAATTCCTGATCCCCCAAAACCGTGCGCATCACGACCATATCGGCCTTGGCCCGTTGCAAACGTTCCGGTTCGG
>JALSGU010000246.1 GCA_026982575.1 Paracoccaceae bacterium
GTGCGGAGGTTTTCATTGAATTCATCTATCCGCACCATGGCACCGGCGGCTTCTTGTGCGGTTAGCCCGCTGCTGCCGGTTGCGCTTAGTTCACCTCTCAAGGTCTCGATCTGTTGGGCAAGCTCCACCAGATCAAGGCGGATATCCTCTAGCGTCATTTCTTGCGCCGCAATTGGCGACGCAAACAACACTGACAGAACCGCAGCGCGGATAAATTTTAACATTAAAACCCCCTTAAACAATGGCTAGACGCCGCCCAGACCACCGGCAACCACCGTTACCGCACGCCGGTTTTTTGACCAACAGGATTCAGCCGAACAAATTTCCAACGGGCGTTCCTTGCCATACGCTTCGATATCCAATCGACTTGCCAGCAGGCCTTGGCTGATCATATAATTTTGAACAGCCGTTGCACGACGTGCTGACAGCGCAACGTTGTATTCACGTGTGCCTTGCTCGTCCGCATGACCCTCGATGGTAACTGTGCGTTCGGGATAGATGTTCAACCAAGCCACCTGCGCATCCAGAATTGCCTTAGAGGCATCCGAAAGGGTTGCCTCGTTTACTGCAAACAATACCCGATCGCCGATTTCCGTAGCAAAATATTCCAGCGAGCTTTCTTCAATTGCCCCCGGTGTCTGGCCCGAACCACCCGCGCCATTACCGCCGCCAAAAATATTGTTGCCTTCACATGCGGCCAGCGTAAACATCGACGCCACAACCAACCCTGCTTTTATAAACCTCATTTTCCTGCTCCTTATTTTTTCAATTTATATCATAGTTTGTCAATTATCGCAAAACCGCAGACCAGTTCGGATCCGAGGCAAAGCCCGGCGTATCGACGCGCCGCAAATTCCGGCCGGTCAGATCAACCGAATATATCTGCGGCGCGCCGCTGGCGCCCGCTGTTTCGCGAAAAAACATCAACACGCGGCCATTTGGCGACCATGTCGGGGCTTCGTCAATAAATGACGCCGTCAACAGGTTTTCGCGGCTGCCATCTGTTCGCATGACGCCGATATGGAACCGCCCCGATTTGATCTTGGTAAAGGCCACCATATCGCCGCGCGGCGACCATACCGGCGTGTTATAAGACCCGTCGCCGCTGGAAATCCGCGTGGCCTCGCCGCCATTTGCCGACATCACATAAAGTTGTGGCCGTCCGGTGCGGTCGCTTGAAAATACAATCTGCGATCCATCGGGGGAAAAGCTGGGTGTGGTGTCAATGGCTCCATCGGTTGTTAGCCGTGTGCGCGCCCGCGAATTCAGGTCAATCAGGTATATATCGGCGTTTGATCCCTCAATAATCGACAAAACCACTTTGGTGCCATCGGGCGAAAACCGCGGCGCGGTCGCCATGTTCAGCGCGTCCTCGATCAACGGTGACTGCCGTCCGGTTTCCAGATTCATCAGAAAAACCTGCGGCGGCCCATTGGCATAACTGGTGTAAATCACATCGCGTGTATTAGGTGAAAACCGTGGCGCCAGAACAATGCTGCTATCGTCGGTTAGGTACCGCAGGTTGGCCCCGTCATAATCCATCAAGGCCAACCGCTTGCGCCGGTCATTTTTAGGGCCGGTTTCGGAAATATAAACAATGCGGCTGTCAAAATAGCCGGTTTCGCCGGTGATGCGGGAATAGATGGTATCGGCCACTTTATGGGCCATGCGCCGCCAGCCCTCGGCTGATCCTACATATT
>JALSGU010000247.1 GCA_026982575.1 Paracoccaceae bacterium
TGGGAGCTTTTCCGGTATGGTCAATCCTGCTAATGATGCCTTGGATGCAAGGTCCCGTAGCTCAGCTGGATAGAGCACCGGATTCCTAATCCGGGGGTCGCAGGTTCGAATCCTGCCGGGATCACCAATATATCAGATATATCAGATGGTTATACATGGTCCCGCATTTCCTGACAGGGTCATGGATACCACCAGAAACCAATTTCTCCTTGATGCTCCTGCCCCTTTTCAGCGATATCTCGCCATGGGGCTGTGAGAGCCCAACCGAAAATTAAAGTTGAGTGATTTCAGTCTGTTGTGATTCCCTTTGGATTGCCGATTCGGAGGGGATCACGATGCCATGGATTGAAATCACTCGGCCGCAATATGACCGAAGAGGCTTGCGCCATGCAAGCGATTGCACGGACGAGGAATGGGCATTGATCGAACCGTTCCTTCGGCGCACCTCGAAGGTTGGCCGTCCTTGCAAATGGCCGATGCGCGAGATTTTCAATGCCGTCCTCTACATGGCTGCCACGGGGTGTCAGTGGGCCCTGCTGCCGAAGGACTTTCCGCCTTTCATCACCATGCAATATCACTTCTACCGCTGGCGTAATACTGGTGTGCTGGACCTGATCAACACAGCACTGGTTGAGGCCAGCCGCCTGGTGAGAGGATCGGATGCGGCTCCCAGTGCTGCCAATCGACAGCCAGAGCGTGAAAACCACTGAAAGTGGGGGCGTTTGTGGCTATGACGCTGGCAAGAAGGTGAAGGGGCGCAAGCGCCATGTGATCACCGATACGCAGGGCTATCTGCTGTGGTGCGTGGTGCATTCGGGCAGCATCCAGGATCGTGATGGCGCCCCCGGCCTGATCGCCATGGTGCAAGACATCTTCCCTTCATTGCAGGTGCTGTTTGCCGATGGCGGCTATGCCGGCAACAAGCTGCAGACGGCGCTGCAAGCCATGCAAGGCCCAAGGCTTCAGATTCTGCGGCGTCCCAAAAGGCCAAGGGCTTCGTTGTCTTGCCAGACGCTGGGTCGTGGAGCGCACCTTCGCTTGGCTGGGGCGCTGCCGCAGGCTGGCAAAGGACTGGGAAAAGCGGCTCGTCTCATCCGAGGCATGGCTGCTCATCGCCTCCATCCGAAGGCAAATGAGGTTCCTTGCAAAAGCCGCATCTTCAAAGACTTAATTTTGAGTCAGACTCTGACCTCCTTGCCTTGCTTGGCCACCATCGCTGCCGCTTGCGCACGCCAAAACCAATTGAGCGCGGCATCCAGCAGGAGCTCAAACACCGAACCGTCAAGGTCAGGGTGTTTCCGGATGAAGACTCACTGGAACGCCTCGTCAGCGCCGTGCTGGTCGAGATCGACGAACGCTGGGCCGTCGCACGAAAGCCTGCATCAAATGGGAATGCCAGGATGCATGATCAGCCCAAATCCGAATCTCCAGACAACAGGTTGCGTAATCCATTGAGAAGGCATGCAAGTCTTCTTTCATGTCGCCATGCGGGATGCTATCACCAGTGCGGGATCCTCGTGTGGCAGCACGCATGCCACGTGATCATTCACGCAAAGGACGGGAGCAGGGATGAACGAGCAGCAATCTTCCGGCGTGCTGGCGGGGCGTATTGCCGTCATCACCGGTGCCACGCGGGGCATTGGCCGTGCATTTGCCATCCGGCTGGCGCGCGAGGGGGTGCATGTCATTGC
>JALSGU010000248.1 GCA_026982575.1 Paracoccaceae bacterium
TGTCCTCAAGGTTAATCGCGCCAAACGTGGGTTCCAGCGTGGTGATGATATCGGCCAGTTTATAGGGGTCGCTTTCATTCACCTCGATGTCAAAACAATCAATATTGGCGAATTTTTTGAACAAAACGGCTTTGCCTTCCATAATCGGCTTGCTGGCCAGCGCCCCGATATTACCCAGCCCCAGCGCCGCAGAACCATTGGTAACCACCCCGACCAGATTGCCCCTTGCAGTATATTTGGCGGCATTGGCGGGGTCTGCTTTGATTTCAAGACACGCCTCGGCCACGCCCGGCGAATAAGCCAGCGCCAGATCACGGCCATTGGCCAATGGTTTGGTAGCGCGGATTTCAAGTTTTCCGGGCTTGGGAAATTCGTGATAATGCAGGGCAGCTTTTTTAAGGGTATCGGATGGACGGTCGGTCATGGTGTTCCTTTTGATGTTTGGCGGGTGCAAGCACCCACCCTACGAGTTTTTACGCTGGATAAGCCGAAGAACGCTGGAAGCGGCCTCGGGAATATTGGTTCCGGGTCCAAATATGGCGCGGACCCCTTTTGAATAGAGGAATTCATAATCCTGCTGCGGGATTACCCCGCCGCAAACCACAATGATATGGCCTGCCCCTGCTTTGTTCAACGCCTCTATCAGCTTTGGCGCAAGGGTTTTGTGGCCCGCTGCCTGACTTGAAATGCCGATCACATGCACATTGCCGGCAATGGCATCTTCGGCGGCCTCCTGCGGCGTTTGGAATAGCGGCCCGACATCAACGTCAAAGCCGATATCACCAAAAGCCGTGGCAATTACCTTGGCGCCGCGGTCATGGCCGTCTTGGCCCATTTTAACCACCAGCATGCGCGGCTTGCGGCCCTCAGCCAGTGCAAATCCGGCGACATTTTCCTGTAATTCCGCATAGGCCGGATCATCGGCATAAGCCGCGCCATAAACGCCTTTCAAGGTTTTCACCTTTGCCTTGTGTCGCCCGAAAACATTTTCCAGCGCATCGGATATTTCACCAACCGTGGCCCGCGCCCGCGCCGCGACAATGGCTGCTTCCAACAGGTTACCATCAGAACGGGCGGCCTGTTCAAGCGCCCCAAGCGCAGCGTCACATGCCGCTTGGTCGCGGCCTGATCGCACCTGTTGCAGCCGCTTTACCTGCGCGTCCCGCACTGCTGCATTGTCAATATCCAGAATATCAATCGCATCTTCTTTTTCCAGCCGGTATTTATTAACCCCGACGATAACCTCCTCGCCCAGATCAACCGCTGCCTGGCGGCGCGCGGCCGATTCCTCTATGCGCAATTTTGGCATGCCGCTGGCCACGGCTTTGGTCATGCCGCCCATGGCGTCCACTTCCTCGATCAAGGCCCATGCCTTATCGGCCAATTCTGCTGTCAGGCTTTCGACATAATAAGACCCCGCCAGCGGATCCACCACATTGGTAATTCCGGTTTCTTCCTGCAAGACAATCTGGGTGTTGCGCGCAATACGGGCTGAAAAATCGGTGGGCAGCGCCATTGCTTCGTCCAGCGCATTGGTGTGCAAAGATTGCGTGCCGCCCAGCGCTGCCGACATGGCCTCATATGCGGTGCGGATCACATTGTTATACGGATCTTGCGCTTGCAAACTAACGCCCGAGGTCTGGCAATGGGTGCGCAGCATTTTACTGCTGGTCTTTTTCGCCCCCATCTCGGTCATAATGCGATGCCACAACAACCGCGCGGCGCGCAGCTTTGCGGCCTCCATAAAAAAGTTCATGCCAATGGCAAAGAAAAACGACAAACGCCCCGCAAAGGCATCTATATCCATGCCCGCATCCATCGCGGCGCGCACATATTCCTTACCGTCCGCCAGCGTATAGGCCAATTCTTGCACAAGGTTCGCGCCGGCTTCTTGCATGTGATAACCGCTGATGCTGATCGAGTTGAATTTCGGCATTTCGCGTGATGTAAACGCAATAATATCCGACACAATCCGCATGCTGGGTTCGGGGGGGTAAATATAGGTGTTGCGCACCATGAATTCTTTTAGCACATCGTTTTGAATGGTGCCGGTAAGGGCGCTTCGATCAACGCCTTGTTCTTCGCCCGCCACGATAAAGCTGGCTAAAATGGGAATAACCGCGCCGTTCATGGTCATGCTAACCGACATTTTATCAAGCGGAATACCGTCAAACAGGATTTTCATATCCTCGACACTGTCAATCGCCACACCGGCCTTGCCAACATCGCCGACCACGCGGGGATGGTCACTGTCATACCCCCTGTGGGTCGCCAGATCAAAGGCTACCGAAACGCCTTTTTGGCCCGCATCCAGATTGCGCCGGTAAAACGCATTGGATTCTTCGGCTGTCGAAAACCCAGCATATTGCCGGATGGTCCATGGCCGCCCCGCATACATGGTGGCGCGCGGACCGCGGGTAAACGGCTCCAACCCCGGCATGGTATTCATATGGGGCAGATCGGCAATATCTTCGGCGGTATAGACCGGTTTTACGGTGATGCCTTCGGGGGTTTGCCAATTTAGTGCGTCCAATGGTTTGCCACGCAATTCCTTTTCGGCTAGTGCTTTCCAGTCGTCAGTTGGGTTCGACATTACAAGCCCCTTTCAGGTTTTGTTTACTGTTTCTTGATGCAGACAGGGTATAACCACCTTGCAAACGGGGGGGATGTGCCCTAAATATAGGTAAGCAGTGGTTACTGCACACCGTTTTGATGAAAGGATGTTTATATGTCAAAATCACCATATACACCTCGCCCTATCAATGGTCGGACAGGCCCGAAACCCGGCTATTAAGCCAGCTTTCTACCTGTTCGCGGGTTTCATTTAATTCTTTTTCAGTGCGGATACGTAAAAACCGGTCAACCCCTTGGCTGCCTGATCCTATGTGCAAATCCAGCATTAATTCGGCCTCCAGCCCCAATACTACCGCTTCTTGTTTCATTGCGATAAAATTGCGGTAAACATCAATGCGACGTTGCATTTCCAGCCCAGCAAAAACCTTGGTGCGCATGTCATGCGCCATTTCGGCAATCGCCACGATCTGGCTGTAATACACCACCACGGGGTCAATCGAGCTTTCGGGTAGAATGTGTATATCCGCCAGTATTGCCTGAAACACCGTATCGTTTTTTTCGCGCGGAATAAACGGCACAAACCTGTTATCCGCCAACATTCGCCCCACCATTCCCTGCTCAAATTCATCCAGCCGGTCGCGTTTCAGCACCGCCACATAGGCCCGAATTTCCGCCAGCAAGGCAATTTGAATATCCTTGACCCGTTCCTGCCGCCGCTTTCCGTCAAAATGCCGATCGCGCAGGAAGCCGAACACAGACGCAAAAACCGTGGCAATAATCGCAGGGCCGATCCATGCTTGCATTTATCTGATGCTCCTTATTCGCAATTCATCCGAACTCCATAATCACATCGTCCACCGCCAGACTATCCCCCGCAGCCGCGTTGATTTTTGTGATCACCGCTTTTTTCTCCACGCGCAGCACGTTTTCCATTTTCATGGCCTCAACGGTGCATAATGCCTGGCCTTCATGCACCTCGTCACCAACCGCCACCGCAACCGAAACTACCAAACCCGGCATCGGGCATAGCAACAGGTTGCTGGTATCGGGGGCTACTTTTTCAATCATGTGCTTTGACAGCTCAAACAAGCGCGGGGTGCGGATGATTACGTTCAAATCCGCGCCACGATGACGCATCCGGAAACCGGCCGTGATCAGATCAATTTTAACATTCATCTTTTGCCCCGAAACCTCAAGCTTGGGCAGGGTTTCCCCCGCTTGCCAATCCGAGGTCACGCGGTGGCTGGATCCATCCTTGAAGGTCACGGTCGAACCCTCACGATCCGCATCAATGATAACCGCAAAATCATAGCCCCCCAGCGAGATCACAAATTCGCTGCCAACCTCGCGTTCGTGGTTGTCAATGCGCCCCGAAATGCGGGCCGCGCGAATTTCGGTAATGCGGTGCATCGCCGATGCCCCCGCCGCCAGTTTTTTCAATATTTCTTCGGGCAGTTCCACCCCCTTGAAACCATCGGGGTATTCTTCCTCGATGAAGGCCGTGGAAATATCGCCCGAGATAAACCGCGGATGGTCCATTACCGCCGAACAAAACGGCAGGTTATGGCCAATGCCTTCCAGTTCAAACCCGTCCAATGCCTGACGCATGGTTTCCAGCGCGGCGTTGCGGTCCGGTCCCCATGAACACAGTTTGGCGATCATCGGATCATAATACATGCTGATCTCGCCGCCCTCAAAAACGCCGGTATCATTGCGCACGGCGTGGGTTTTGCTGGCCTCCTCAAGCGGCGGGCGATACCGGCTTAACCGCCCGATCGAGGGCAAAAACCCGCGATAGGGATCCTCGGCATAAAGACGGCTTTCGATCGCCCAGCCATTCAGCGGCACATCCGCCTGTTTCATCGTCAATTTTTCGCCATACGCCACGCGGATCATCTGTTCGACCAGATCAATGCCGGTGATCAATTCGGTCACCGGATGTTCGACCTGTAGCCGCGTGTTCATTTCCAGAAAGTAAAAATTCTGGTCACTATCGACAATAAATTCTACCGTGCCGGCGCTGCAATACTCAACCGCCTGCGCCAGTGCCACCGCCTCGGCACCCATTTTGGCGCGGGTTTCGGGGGTTAGAAACGGGCTTGGGGCTTCTTCAATCACCTTTTGCTGGCGGCGCTGGATCGAACATTCGCGTTCGTGCAGAAAAATACAATTGCCATGCGTGTCGCCCAGCACCTGAATTTCAATATGGCGCGGTTGCGTTATGAATTTTTCAATAAATATCCGATCATCACCAAAACTGGCCGCTGCTTCGTTTTTGGAGCTTTGAAACCCCTCGCGCGCGCCTGCGTCATCCCATGCAATGCGCATGCCCTTGCCACCACCACCGGCAGAAGCCTTGATCATCACCGGATAGCCAACCTGATTGGATATTTTCACCGCCTCGTCCGCGTCTTCAATCAGGCCCATATGGCCCGGCACCGTTGAAACACCAGCTTTTTCAGCCAGTTTTTTACTGGTGATTTTATCCCCCATCGCCTGAATTGCCCCCACAGGCGGGCCGATAAATGCCACACCGGCGGCTTGCAGCGCCTCGGCAAACAGTGGGTTTTCCGACAAAAACCCGTAACCCGGATGCACAGCCTCAGCACCGGTTTGCTTAATGGCCATCATGATTTTATCAATCACGATATAAGACTGGTTGGCAGGCGATGGCCCGATATGCACCGATTCATCCGCCATTTTCACATGCAGCGCGTTTTTATCCGCATCGGAATACACAGCCACGGTTTTAATGCCCATTTTTTTCGCGGTTTTCATAACCCGACAGGCAATTTCACCGCGATTGGCAACCAGAATTTTTTTGAACATCAAGCAAAGTCCCTTTGAAATGCAAAAAGGGACACAGCACAAACGCGCTGCATCCCTTTGGTATTATGGCCCTTGGGCCGTTTGGTTTTTTGCCTAGCAGGTATTGGTTGCGTAACAACCAGCACCAACAGCGCCGCCAATCGCCGCGCCGGTGACCATATCACCGCCCGTTGCACCGGCAACGCCCGCGCCGATAACCGCACCAAGACCGGCACTTTCGCCAATGGTTTCACAACCGACAAGCACAAAAGCCGAAAACATAACCGCAACAAGTTTGAACCGCATTTTATCTCTCCTGAATAAATATGATGCTGACAGAATGCGCCCGACAGCCGCACAAAGCCAGTTTTGATTTTACCATAAGCGAAAATTTGCTGCATTATTCCCCTGTCCATTCAAACATATCGGGAAAACTGGCCTGCGCACGGGTAACATCGATTTTCAGCATGGCTTCGTAATCGGCCGGATCAAACGGATCGCTTGCCGGAATTACCTCGCGCCCGAACACCCAGTTCAGGCGGCCCGCATCCAGATTGCCGCGTGGGAACGGCTGGTCGCCAAAATGCAGCCACAAGGCCGCCATAAAGGTGGCATCAGCGCGTTTGTCAATCGGTTTGCGGTCCCTGAACCGCTCTCGTGCTTTTAGCGGCGTCACGCCCTTGGGCGAAGCCCGCCGGATGGTGAATTGCAAATCGGACCCCATCAACCGCCCGGGAAACCCGCGATGTTTCAACATATAAGGAAGGTTAGCCATTGGCGGTGCACCCCTCGGAGGTATAGGTAAAGGCAACGGTTTCTTTACCCATCCAGCGGTAAAAATACCGCCCGCCCCCTACAAACAGAACTTCGATGGTGCCGGCAGGATTTAACCCCGCCAAGGGCAGGTCGCCGCTGGCCATATCCTCGACCAGAGAATTGCATATCTCATCGGCAAATGCCGGCTGATTCAGCCCTTCAGCCGCTTCGACAAATATTTTTAACGGCTCTGCCCCACCTTTGCGTTCAAACATCACCTGTGCCGAAACCCCGTTATCCGAGGTCGCATAGCCAAGCTCTGCCAATGGCGGAAAGAAAAACCGCAGCCCGCCCAGCACAATTACCAGCACAATAAAAAGTTTAAGTATATTTTTCATATTTGCCCCTAAAGCGGAATATTATCATGTTTTTTCCACGGATTTTTCAGCTGTTTGCCCCGTAAACTGGCAAAAGCCCGCGTCACCCGCAGACGGGTATTATGGGGCAAAATCACCTCGTCAATAAACCCCCGTTCGGCGGCCACAAACGGGCTGGCAAAGCGCGCCTCGTAATCTGCCGTGTGGGCCGCGATTTTATCCGCATCACCCAGATCGGCACGGTGAATAATCTCAACCGCGCCAGACGCGCCCATCACCGCGATTTGCGCTGTGGGCCACGCATAATTGAAATCACCGCGCAGATGTTTGGAGGCCATCACATCATAAGCCCCCCCATACGCCTTGCGCACAATCACCGTTACCTTTGGCACCGTGGCCTCGCCATATGCAAACAGCAATTTGGCACCGTGTTTGATAACACCGCCATATTCCTGCCCCGTGCCCGGCAAAAACCCCGGCACATCCACCAAGGTTAAAATCGGAATTTCAAACGCATCGCAAAACCGCACAAACCGCGCTGCTTTTCGGCTGGCGTCTATATCCAGACAGCCCGCCAGCACCATCGGCTGGTTGGCAACCACCCCCACGGTTTTGCCCTCAAGCCGGATGAATCCGGTCAGGATGTTTTTGGCAAATTCCGCCTGAATCTCGAAAAAATCGCCCTCGTCAGCCAGTTTGCGCACCAATTCCGACATATCATAAGGCGCGTTCGGGTTACCCGGCACCAATGTATCAAGGCTGCTTTCCACCCGCGACGGGGTATCGTTAAAGGGCCGTGTCGGGGCTTTTTCACGGTTGTTCAATGGCAGAAAATCAAACAGGCGGCGCACCTCATACAGCGCCTCCATGTCGTTGTCATACGCGCCATCCGCCACCGAGGATTTGGTTGTATGGGTGCGCGCACCGCCCAATTCTTCGGCGGTGACCACCTCGTTGGTGACGGTTTTCACCACATCGGGACCGGTGACAAACATATAGGAACTGTCGCGCACCATAAAAATAAAATCGGTCATGGCGGGGGAATAAACCGCGCCGCCCGCACAAGGCCCCATGATCACGCTGATTTGCGGCACCACACCGCTGGCCAGCACGTTTTTCTGGAACACATCCGCATAACCGCCCAGCGCATCAACGCCTTCTTGAATGCGCGCACCACCTGAATCGTTCAGGCCAATCACCGGCGCGCCGTTGCGCATTGCCATATCCATGATTTTGCAGATCTTTTGCGCATGGGTGGCCGACAAAGACCCGCCAAGCACGGTGAAATCCTGACTATAGACATAAACCATGCGCCCGTTGATGGTGCCCCAGCCGGTCACCACCCCATCCCCGGGGTATTTTTGTTTATCCATGCCAAAATCAACGCAGCGATGGGCGACAAACATGTCGAATTCCTCAAAACTGCCCTCGTCCAGCAGAACCTCCAGCCGCTCGCGCGCGGTCAGCTTGCCTTTGGAATGCTGCACATCAATGCGCCGCTGGCCCCCGCCCATGCGGGCCTCATCCCTGCGGATCTCGAGTTGTTGCAGAATGTCGCTCATATTATGCCCCTAAACGCGGAAATATCTGCCGGCCAGCATAGGGGCTGGATCATATAATGAAAAGTCGGGAATGGCATATTTGCAAACCCGAACCAACAGGTTGCCAGAAAATTGCAAATTTGCAAACTCCCTTTCCCTTTTTGCCATAGATGTCTATAAATTGAACATCGTTCACCGGAGGTCCAAATGGCCAAAAACACCAAAGCCCGCCACGAAGACCTGCGCCATCGTCTGATTGATCTGGCCGAGCAAGTAATAACCGAAAATGGCCTGCATGCGCTGCGCGCCCGCGATCTGGCCAAACGGGCCAATTGTTCGGTTGGCGCCATATATAATGTGTTCAAGGATATGAACGGGCTGGCCCTGCAAGTTAACGGGCGCACCTTTCAGCGGCTGGGCGCGGCGGTGGCGGCATCGGTAACCGATATGGAAAACGCCCCGCCCTGCGATCGGCTGGTGGCGCTTTCGCATGCCTATCTGCATTTCGCCACCGATAATTTCAACACATGGTCCAGCCTGTTTGACATAGAAATGACCGCCGGGCCGGATGTGCCCGAATGGTATATGACCGCCCTTGCCGACCTGTTTCGCCATATCAACACGCCGGTTCGCGAGATTTTCCCCGAGCTGGACCGGACAGACAGCGAATTGATGACAAGGGGGTTGTTTTCATCGATCCACGGCATTGTGTTGCTGGGCCTGCAGGAGCGTATTTCGGGGGTTCCGGCGGATCAGATTGCCAGAATGATTACGCTAATCCTTTCAAATCTAGGCAAAGATCAAAAAAATTAGGAGAAAGCTTACGCGGGGGGAAATAATACTTGATACCACCACGCCCTTGCAAAAGGGCGCAGTTGCAATATTGCAAAAACCGTTTCAATAATTTGCAAAACTGCGTATAACTGCCCATGGCCAATCAAAAACTATATGCAGGCGTTAAAATCCGCGAAACCCGCCTCAAGCTTTCCCTGACGCAAAAGGATTTTGCCGCAAAGCTGGGCGTTTCGCTTTCCTACCTTAATCAAATGGAAAACAACCACCGCCCGATTTCGGCAGGCGTAGTGTTGGCCATGGCGCAGGAATTCGGGTTTGACGTAACCCAATTATCCGTCGCGGAATCCGATCGCATGGTTGTCGACATGCGCGAGGCATTGGCCGATCCGGTATTTGGCGAAGATAACCCGCCTTTGGCCGACCTGCAATTAACCGCCAGCAACGCGCCTATGCTGGCCCGCGCGTTTTTAAACCTGCACCGGTCCTATCGTCATTCGCAAGATCGACTGGCATCGCTGAACGAGGCATTGGGCCAGGATAGCGGCAGCATCGCGCCCCTGCCATGGGAGGAAGTCCGCGATTTTTTCCATTATTGTGATAATTACATCGACAGCATCGACCACGCCGCCGAGAATTTTGCGCGCACAATCCAGCTGGACCAGCCGCAAAAACGCACCACCCTGATCCGGCATCTGGAACGACAACACGGTGTTGATGTCGGTTTGTCCATTGGCCCGATCCGGCAATTCGATGCCCTGAACCGCAAGCTGACCCTGTCAAGCCGCGCGGGCCTTGCCACCCAGATATTCCAGCTTGCGCACCAGATTGCCCTGCTTGAATTCACAGACCTACTGGATGCCACGCTGGATTACGCAAAATTCCGCACGCGCGAGGCCCGCGATATTTGCAAAATCGGCTTGGCCAATTATTTTGCCGGTGCAGCCACCCTGCCCTATACCCCTTTTCTGGCAGCGGCGCAGGAATATCGCCATGATCTTGATCTGCTGGCAGAACGGTTTGGCGCCAGCGTTGAACAGGTCGCCCATCGTCTTTCAACGCTGCAACGATCCGGCCATAAGGGCATTCCGTTCTTTTTTGTGCGGGTTGATCAGGCCGGCACCATTACCAAACGCCATTCCGCCGCGCGGCTGCAATTTGCCCGTTTTGGCGGCGCCTGTCCGCTGTGGAATGTGCACCGCGCCTTTGAAACCCCCAATCAATATCTGCGCCAGCTGGCCCAAACCCCCGACGGCGAACGCTATTTCTGTCTGGCGCGCGACATTTCCAAAACCACCGGCGCGTTTCGCAGCCTGGCACGGCGCTTTGCAATCGGATTGGGATGTGAAATCAGCCATGCGGAACAACTGGTTTATGCGGATGATCTGGTCACAAAGAAAGACGCGGTATTTGATCAAATCGGCATTTCCTGCCGCATCTGCGAACGCCAGAATTGCCACCAGCGCGCGGTGCCGCCACTGGAGCACCGGCTTAAGGTTGATCATAATTACCGGGGTGTCCTGCCTTATTCGCTCACCTAAACAATCTGCCAAAAAATTCAGCTCAATTTTATTGACAATAGCATGCACACCTATAGCTTCGAATTCTATTGTCATGATCCGGAGAAATCTATGCGCTTTTCTGCGTTGCTTATTATCAGTGGTTTTTTGTTGGCCGCCTGTCAGCAAACGGTTTTTGTCGACAACAGCGCCGCGGATGATCGCAACAGAGTGGTGGATATAGTGAACAGAACCGATTCACCCATGTTGCAATTTTACGCCTTGAAACCCACCCAAAGATCAAAAGGCCAAAACTTGATTGAGGGATCTGCAATTGGTTCTGGCAGCTACCTTACCTTGAATTTTGATGATAGCACCGGCAGGTGCGTTTTTGATTTCAGAGCCGAATTTTCCAATGGCTCCGAAACACGCCGCGATGCATTCAATGTTTGCACAGAAACCGCATGGACGGTTTTTTGATATTCCTTTTGGCGCAGCGTTAAAGCTGCGCCATGATTTCATCCGGTATATCAAAATTGGCGGTCACGGTTTGCACATCGTCATCGTCTTCCAATGCCTCGATCAGGCGCATCAGTTTTTCTGCGCCAGCCAGATCAAGCGCTGTCAGGGTTTGGGGTTTCCAGACCAGCTTGGTGGATTCAGATTCGCCCAATGCCGTTTCTAATGCGTTTGAAACCGCGCTTAATTCCGATGGATCGCAATAAATAATATGGCCCTGATCGCTGCTTTCAACATCATCGGCGCCGGCCTCGATTGCGGCATCCATCATGGCATCGGCATCACCAGCCGAGGCCGGATAAATCACCTCGCCCATACGGTCAAACATAAATGAAACCGCGCCGGTTGCGGCCAGACTGCCGCCGGATTTGGTGAAAATTGACCGCACAACCGATGCCGTGCGGTTTTTATTATCGGTCATCGCCTCGACAATCACAGCCACGCCGGCAGGGCCATAGCCCTCATAGCGGATTTCGTCGTAATTTTCGGCATCGCCACCAACAGATTTTTTAATGGCGCGTTCAATCACATCCTTTGGCACAGAGACCTTTTTGGCCTCTTTTACAGCCATACGCAGACGCGGGTTTTTATCGGGATCGGGGTCGCCCATTTTGGCCGCAACCGTAATTTCCTTGGCCAGTTTCGAGAACATTTTTGAACGCACAGCGTCTTGTCGCCCTTTGCGGTGCTGAATATTTGCCCATTTTGAGTGGCCTGCCATGATATTTCCCTTAAATATGTTTGATTTTGTATAGTCGAGGCTCGGGTGAAATTTCAAGGGCCGTAGAACAGCATTCCTTGATTTAGAGAGTCCTGTATACACCCCGGCAATCCCCCCGCAAATTAGAGGGGGTGGATTCAGTCGATCACTGCAACACTTCGTTCAACTTATAAGCTGACTGGTCACCGCTATCGTCATTTGGTATTTATGAGTCTACGCCCTA
>JALSGU010000249.1 GCA_026982575.1 Paracoccaceae bacterium
TCGGCGCGCATCGCCTCGAACAAGGGCGCTTCTTCCATATCCGAGGGCACCCAGATGGCAAAAAACCCGCCGCCAAACCCGCCGAGACGGGCTTTGGGCAGATCAATATGCCGGGTATTGCCGTTGATAAACCCGTCAATACTGTCGCCCTTATACAGGTGCAACAACGCATCATTATGCCCGTCAAATATTAGCGGAGTAGTGTTTTTCATGTCTGGCCTCATACGTTTTGCAAACCATCCCCGATTTCAAACCAAAGAACAACCCGTAGGGTGGGCTTTAGCCCACCACCCCTTTCAACGCGTGATTGTTTGGGGCATACTCCGATCAAGCCACTTGAAAGTTAACCATTGCAAACTATTTTTGCCATTGCCCAAAGCGACCTTATCCTGCAACTGCTTGCGGGGCTTGGCGTTATTCTTTTGGCCATGGTCCTTAGCACCCATGGCCATAGGCTCCGGCCCTTTTTCGATATAAAATATGCCCTGCCCGATGGCATGACCGCCCCCGAATGGGCTTTGACCGAACTGGATTGGGATGAGTTTTTCGAAAACTGGCTCGCCGCCCTAACTACCACCGCTCGGTAGGGTGCGTGGTTTCCACGCACCGCTTGCCCATGATTTTGCCCCATGATGGTGCGTGGAAACCACGCACCCTACGCCACCCCTTTAACCCAAACCAAAAAAATTGCATAACCCCCCAAACGATTCCAACATCCCTAATCCAACACGGGCCAAAACCATGCATGACATCCGCTCCATCCGCGATAATCCCGCTGCCTTTGACGCGGGCCTTAAACGCCGTGGCCTTGCGCCTCTATCGGCTGAAATTCTGGCAATCGACGAAAACCGCCGTGCCAAAATCCATGCGGCAGAACAGGCCTTGGGGGATCGCAACGCCGCCTCTAAACTGGTGGGTGCCGCCAAAGCATCGGGGGACGAGGCTGAATTTGAACGGCTCCGCGCGCTGGTATCTGCCAAAAAATCCGAGATCGCCACATTGGAGACCGAGGCAAAACAGGTTTCAGAGCAGCTCAACACCCTGTTATTAACCCTGCCCAACCTGCCCGATGACAGCATTCCCGATGGCGCGGATGAATCGGATAACGTGGAAATCCGTCGTGTCGGCAGCCCTCGCGATTTCAGCTTTACCCCCAAAGAACATTTTGAGGTTTTGGCTGCGGCCAAGGGCCTTGATTTTGCCACCGCCGGAAAACTGTCGGGGGCGCGGTTTGTGGTGCTGCGCGGTGCCATCAATCGCCTGCACCGCGCGCTTGGGCAATTTATGCTGAACACCCATGTCGACCAAAACGGGTTTGACGAGGTCTGGACACCGGTGTTGGTGCGCGACGAGGCCATGTATGGCTCCGGCCAACTGCCCAAATTCGCTGGGGATTCATACCGCACTGAAAACGGCTGGTGGCTGATCCCCACCGCCGAGGTCACGCTTGTGAACTCCGAGGCCGGCAATATCATCGATGAAAAAAACCTGCCCATCCGCCTGACCGCCCATAGCCAATGTTTCCGTAGCGAGGCCGGATCCGCCGGCCGCGACACCAGCGGCATGCTGCGCCAGCACCAATTTGAAAAGGTCGAAATGGTGGCATTCACCAAACCCGAGGACAGCACAGCAGAGCTGGAACGCATGACCAAATGCGCCGAAGCCATTCTGGACG
>JALSGU010000250.1 GCA_026982575.1 Paracoccaceae bacterium
TGCATGCGCCATATTGAACGGCTTGCACAGGCCCCTGTGGCGGAATTGGTAGACGCGGCAGACTCAAAATCTGCTGGCCTTTTGGCCGTGCCCGTTCGACTCGGGCCAGGGGCACCATGCTTTCCAGGCCCGGCCCTGACAATCGAGTGCAGCTGTAGCCCGGTCGTGGTCATTGCACAAGGTGGTGGCGGGCGATGCGAAAATGTGCCCGGCTTGCGCCAGGGCGATCCATGCCGATCCAGCATCATCAGGAAATTTGATTGGGGAAGATGATGGCGTGATGGAGGGCAAGATAAAAGGGAATGGTGCAAGCTCGCCGCAACCCATTGCCCGCGTGTCTGTTTTGCTTGCACATGCCGAAAATGATCATGAGCAGGATATTTTTCGTTAGTTCTTGATGTTTTGGCAGAAAAGATGGTGCAAGGCACTCCATGCGCAAGTTCTTGCACCAACACGAATGCAGCATGTCGTTTCGGAATGACGTGCACAGGCACCTGTAGCGGGAAGAATGTTGCCATGCATGGTGCTTGGTGGCGTGTAACAAGCGCAGGGACATGATGGACATGGTTGACAGATTTCGCCAACCCTTTCACTCATGTGGGCATGATGCGCATTTGCCTACCCACAGGAAGATACATCCTCCATTTCACGGTTGAGGAGCGGTTGCGGCTGCCGGTGTTTCCCGGCCACCTGTGGCGTAGCGTACTGGGCCTGCACCTGAAGCGCATGAGCGATGGTTCGGCCAGTATGCCGCAGCATCTGCCACATGGCCTGCAGCCGCGGGATCTATATACCTGGTTCATGGAAACACCGCCTCCGCCCGATGCCACCATGATGCGGCTGTATCCTTCCGTGCCGCATCCTTACGTGCTGGCGGCACCGGTGCTTGATGAGTCGGCATGGCTGCAGCCGGGCGATGCACTGCAACTGCCTCTGCTCCTGTTCGGCAAGGCCAATGACCTGCTCAACGTGGTGTTGCTGGCCTTTTCGCGCGCGGCGCGGCAGGGCCTGGGGCGGCAGCGGGCCAAGGCGCAGTTACGGAAGGTGGTGCAGGTTGCAGATGGCGAGGAGCGCTTGATCTTCATGCCCGGCAGGAGTTTCCAGGCGCCGGAGCCACGCCTGCTGGCACTGCCTGATGATGCCGGCCCGGTGCTGCAACGGCTGGAGGTGCATTTCCGCACGCCGTTGCGCCTTGCCGTGCAGGGGAAGATCCTGCCGCCCGCCCGTTTCACGCCTTATCCGCTGGTGATGAACATGCTGCGCCGCCTTTCCGCGCTGGATGCATTTCATGGCTCCGGAAAGCCGCGGGTGGATGCCGCGTGCATCAAGGAGGCGGCGCAGCGCGTGCGCCTGCTGGATGCATCACTGCGCTGGCGGGAGCTGAAGCGCTATTCCGCCCGCACCCGCAAGGAGGTGCCCATGGGCGGCCTGACGGGGCATTGCGTGCTGGACATCTCCGAAGCGCCGGAAGTCTGGCCGGTATTGTGGGCCGGTCAACACGTGCATGCGGGCAAGGGCACGGTATTCGGCCTGGGCGCGATTGAGGTGCGCCCATTGCAGTGAGCATGAGCCGCCCCCCTGCCGTTTCGACGCAAGCTTTTGCCTCTTTTCCTG
>JALSGU010000251.1 GCA_026982575.1 Paracoccaceae bacterium
ACAAAACTGCCATCGGCAAGAATCGTAATTGCCGGATCCATATAATTCCGACCGTCCGAGCCGCTAACACGGGTTTCGGCCCCGACCATTTCGCCATCAGCATCAAAGCGTTGGGCGTAAATCCCGCCCGGGAATGGAAATGCTGACTGCCACACCACCACAAAACCACCATCTGGCGTGGCGGCTATTTCCGATGCATATTGTGAGAAATCCGAATAGGTATTAACTTGAAATTCACCACCAACGGGCACCCCGTCAGCGCCAAAAAGCTGTGCGAATACGCCTTCGTTACTGCCATCATTGCCCACCGAATACCATGTTACCAGAAAACTGCCATTGGCCAGCTTAACAACATCAGAGGCTTTTTGCGAAGCATCCGTATAGGTATTGATATGAAATTCACCCCCAACAGCTACTCCGTTTGCATCATAGCGCTGGCCATAGATGCCATGCGATAGCGCCAGCCCGCCTTCTTGAAGGTACGATGTCCAGGTGATGACAAAGCCACCATCCGACAGGCCGGTGATGGAGGCCTTGGATTGCGAGCTGTCTATTTTGGTATTGACCAGAAATTCGCCACCAACCGGCGCGCCATTTGCATCAAAGCGCTGGGCATAGATCCCGTCATTTGATCCCGCGGCTTCCTGATCGCGGGAATCCCAGGCCACAATAAACCCGCCATCGTCAAGCGCGGCAATCGCCGGAGAATCCTGATCGCTGGCAATATGGGTATTTATCTGGAATTCACCGCCAATCGCCACGCCGTTTGCGTCATAGCGCTGGCCGATAACCTCGTATCCATTGGGCACCCCGAAACCACCCGATTGCCAGACAATCACAAAACTGCCATCAGCCAAGGTGGTGATCTGCGGAAAAGACTGCCAATTTGCCGTAGCGGTATTAACCTGAAATTCACCGCCAACCAAGGTGCCATCAGCATTATAGCGCTGGGCATAAATCCCGGCCCCGTCACCATCTTGAAAAGACGAGCTCCAGGTTATGATATATCCACCATCCTGCAAGGCGCTTACCTGTGAAAATGCCTGGGCGTTTTCGGTTGTGGTATTGACCAGAAATTCGGACCCAAAAGGGGTAATAGCTGCCATTGATATTCTCCTGATATTATTTCCGGTTGGAGGCTAAAGAATGAAATCCGTTGCCGAGAAATCAACCAACCCGCTGACAAATATGCGCATATCCGGTGTGCCGTCGCCGTCAACATCGATGCGCAGGATGGTATTGCCGTTATTCTGAATGGCCATAATTTCCGCGCCGGTGCCGGAAAAACCATCGCTGCCGATAAAGGAAAACGTGCCCGCAAAGGCTGAAAAATCAATCAGGTCAGCCCCTTGTTCAAAATCCTTGATCCGGTCATTTGCGCCTGCAACGCTGTCGGATATCTGGTTAAACACAAAAATATCCGCACCGGCGCCGCCCACCAGAACATCACGTCCGGCACCGCCCACCAGAATATCGTCTCCGGCCTGGCCTTTCAGAATGTCATTGCCAATGCCGCCATAAAGCGTATCGTCGCCGGCATTGCCTTTCAGGCGGTCATTACCGGTGCCGCCATAAAGCGTATCATCCCCCCGACCGCCATGGATTAAATCATT
>JALSGU010000252.1 GCA_026982575.1 Paracoccaceae bacterium
GCGATATTGGTGACCCTAATTGTCAAAGGCGCGGGGCCGATCTCGATTGACCGGTTTATCAAGGTTAAGTGATGGTGGCTGCAAGCACCCACCCTACATTTCGTCGCTTAACAACACATTGCTTTCGACCTCGCCCACCCCGGGCAAGGTCATAATGCGACGTCGTAATATCCGTTCAAAATCCGACAGATCCCGCGCCACGACCTTTAGGCGATAATCATAAACGCCCAAAACATGCTGCACCAGCTGCACCTCTGGAATGGCGCAAACCGCGCGCTCAAAATCTTCCAGCCCGACACGGCCCTTGGCAGCCAGTTTCACGCCCAGATACACCACCACATCAAAGCCCAAAAGGCCGCGGTCCAGCACAATCTGGCGGCCCAGAATTACCCCTGCATCTTCCAGCCGTTTGATGCGCCGCCACGCGCCGGGCTGGGTCAGGCCGGTTTGCTTGCCAATCGCGGCTGCGCTTTGCCCGCCATCCTGCCCAAGTGCGCGCAAAATCGCGCGGTCGGTATCATCCAGATCAATCATATCGGCAGGGCCTCGCTGTTTTTCAGCTCGGCCACCAGCATCAGCGATTCAACATCCGACATATGCGGCAGGCCCAGTATTTTTTCGCGGTAAATCAGCTGGTAATGGGCCAGATCCCGCGCCCGCACATCCATCCGGATATCGACCCGCCCCAACAGGGTCTGAATGCCGGTAATTTCAGGGATTTTTCGTGCGGCACGAATAAATTCATCAAACGCATTGCCTCGGGTTTTATCCAGCGTGATGCGCAAAAACACCTCTACGGCATAACCAAGCGCGCGATAATCAATCACCGCGATACGGCCCTTGATTACGCCGTTTTGTTCCAGCCGCGCCACGCGGCGCGCGCAGGGGCTGACCGACATACCGGCCTGTCGGGCCAGCTCTGCCATGGGCAGCATGGCATCTATCTGCAAAAGCCGCAAAATCTTTCGGTCAACGCTGTCTATTTGCATGAATTTACCTGAAATGTGAAACTTTAAGCATGATTTACTTAATTATCAGGCAAAACCCGCAAAAGTAAACGGTGTTTTCGCAGAAATGCCTGCTAGTTTTGCAAAAACCAACCCCGAAAGGAAACCACCATGCGCGTATATTATGACCGCGATTGCGACATCAACCTGATCAAAGACATGAAAGTAGCCATCCTTGGCTATGGCTCGCAGGGCCATGCCCATGCGCTTAACCTGCGCGATAGCGGCGCCAAAAACGTGGTTGTCGCGCTGCGCGATGGCTCCCCCTCCAAAGCCAAAGCCGAGGGCGAAGGCCTGACGGTTATGGGCATTGCCGAGGCCGCCGCATGGTGTGACCTCATCATGTTCACCATGCCGGACGAGCTGCAGGCCGAGACCTATAAAAAATATGTGCATGATAATCTGCGCGATGGCGCGGCGATGGCATTTGCCCACGGTTTGAACATCCACTTTGATCTGATCACCCCGAAACCCGGCGTTGATATCATCATGATGGCCCCAAAAGGCCCGGGCCACACAGTGCGCGGTGAATTCACCAAAGGCGGCGGCGTGCCTTGTTTGGTGGCAGTCCATAATGATGCATCGGGCAAAGCCATGGAAATCGG
>JALSGU010000253.1 GCA_026982575.1 Paracoccaceae bacterium
CCGACCGGCTGAACCACCCCCATGTATTTATCATTGATCCCATTGACGGCACCCGCGCTTTTATCAATGGCGAGCAAAGCTTTTCCCATTCACTGGCCATCGCCAAGCATGGCAAAATCATTGCTGCCGTGGTGCATTTGCCCATCCGCGAACAAACCTATGCGGCCGGTTTGGACGGTGGCGCCACCTGTAACGGCAAGCCGATATCGCCCGGCAATGCCGCTGCCATTTCCGGTGCAAAAATCCTGACAACCAAAGCCAACCTGCGCGAGGAACTGTGGCCCGGCGGTGTGCCTGATCTGGAACGGCATTTCCGGCCCTCATTGGCCTATCGGTTATGTCTGGCAGCAGATGGCCGGTTTGACGGCATGATTACGCTGCGCGATGCATGGGAATGGGATATTGCCGCCGGTGATCTGATTCTATCGGAGGCAGGCGGCATGGTGACCGACAAACAAGGCCAATTGCCAGTTTACAATAACCCGACCCCACTGCTTGACGGGATCATTGCCGCATCAAAACCGGTGCATACCGACATCATGCATGCCTTGAAGCCGCGCTGAAAACCGGCTACCTGATCAGGGAACCCAACGCAAAGGAACCCTGATGACCCTCCCGACAACCCAACGCTTACACCTCGTTTTTGGCGGCGAACTGACCGACCCCCAAGCCAATGTTTTTCGCGATACGGAAAATATCGACATCATCGGTATTTTCCCAAGCTATGCCAAAGCCTTTGACGCATGGAAAGCCGCGGCGCACCGCACGGTTGATAACGCCCATATGCGTTATTTCATCGCCCATCTGCACCGGTTGCGTGACGAAGCAGCCGAGGCCGGCCCGACCGAGGAGCTGGGTTAACCAAATGCCCTCGACAAAGCCATCAACCGCCGGAGTCGCATCACGGCTGGCCGCATTTCTGCGCGCCAGCCCCTCCGCCCCTGCGGCTTATGGCAAACGCCCCGAGGGCAGGCTGATCTGGCTGCATGTGCCAAATGATATGCCCGTTGGCCCCGTGCGGGAATTGTGCCAGATGCTGGCCGAACAATTTGATGGCGTAACCTGCCTGTTAACCGCCACCGATATCGAAAAATGGCGCGTCATCAAAGATATTGGCCTTGCCGAATTACCTGCGGATCAAAACCTTGCCATAGACAATTTTTTCAATCACTGGCAGCCCGATATGCTGCTTTGGGCAGATCCGGTGTTTCAGGCGCGCATTATTCAGAAGTTCAAATCCGGCAACAAGCCGATGTTTTTGATCAATATGCCGGTACTGGACCTATCACGCCGCAGCTTGCGCCGCAGCGCCGGCACTGTTCTGGCGCAGTTTGACAAAGCACAGGTCACCAGCACAATCGCGGCTGAACGCCTGTTAAGCCTTGGCTTTCCGTCTGAAAAAACATTCCGGGCCTTGCCAATTTCCGAAATGGCCTGGCCCTTGCCCGATGACGAACCCCGCAGACGTCGTATTGGCGAGACGTTGGGACCATGCCCGACATGGTGCTGCGCGCATCTACGGGTGGCGGAATTATCGACCATTTCAAAAACCCACCACTTTGCCCGAAAATCCTTCCCCAATGCGGTGTTGATTCTGGTGCCCGCGCTTGGTGAAGATGTCAAAGAAATCGTTCGGATACTAAGCGCAGAGGGCTGGCATGTTACCCGGGATCAGGCAGAGTTTTCCATAGATCGCAAATGTGAAATACTGGTAACAAACGGCCCCGAAGCGCTTGGAATATGGTATCGGCTGGCTTCGGTTTCAATTATGGGCGGCTCGCTAAACGGGCCGGCATCTTGCAATCCGTTCGAGGCCGCCGCCCTTGGATCAGCAATTATTTGCGGGCCGATCACCTTTCCCCATGGCGCCCGCTATCGGCAACTGGCCAATGGTGATGCTGTGGTTCGGGTCGAAAGCCCCAGCCTTCTCGGGGCCTATCTGACAAACACGCTTGCCCCGGACCAATCCGCCAAGCTGGCAACTGCAGCATGGACCGTTGGCAGCGAGGGCGTCGAGGCCCTTACCCAGATTATCGATCTGGTCAAAAACGAATTCCAACCGGTGGAAAGCTGATGCGCGCGCCTCGATTCTGGAACCGCCCGCCCGCCAAGGCTGGCCTGTGGCCGATTATATTTACCCCTGCGGCAGCGATCTGGCGTGGTGTTACAGCGCGGCGGCTGGCAAAAGGGCCGCGACAAAAACTATCGGTTCCGGTGGTGTGCATCGGCAATATCAATATTGGCGGCACCGGCAAAACCCCAACCACCCTGGCCCTGCAATCGCAGCTTTTGGAAACCGGCATCAAAGCCCATGTGGTTTCACGGGGTTATGGCGGCAGCGCATCGGGGCCCTTGCGGGTGGACGAGCGCCTGCATTCCGCCGCACAGGTCGGGGATGAGCCGTTGTTAATGGCAGCTTTTGGCCCGGTCTGGGTGGCCAAAGACCGCGCAGCGGGGGCAAAAGCCGCAATCAAGGATGGCGCACAGATCATTTTGCTGGATGACGGATTTCAAAACCCGGCCCTGCACCACGACTTGTCGATTGTGGTTGTGGATGCCGGTATCGGGTTTGGCAATGGCAGGGTTATTCCCGCTGGTCCCTTGCGTGAACCCTTGAAATCCGGTCTCGCAAGGACGGATGTTCTGGTTGCAATCGGGGATCCCGCAGCCAAAATACAGCTTGGCAATACATGGCCGGAACTGGCTTTGATTACGCGATTTAATGCAACTCTGACCCCATTGAAAACCGGCATGGACTGGCAAGGGTTAAGGGTGGTTGCTTTTGCCGGCATTGGCCGGCCTGCCAAGTTTTTCGAAACCCTGAAAGCACAAGGGGCCGAAATTATATCTGCCCATGAGTTTACGGATCATGCAGAATATTCACCAGCGGTTTTACAACGGCTGAAAAAAGAAGCCGCCGGAAAAGGCGCCCAACTGGTGACCACCGAAAAAGACGCGATCCGGCTTCCCAAGGATTTTCGATCAAATGTGCTAACCCTGCCGGTTCGGTTACAGATTGAAAATGCAACCGAACTGCTTGGCTTGATCAAAAAGCTTTTATAGCAGAATAGATGGTCAATCCATATACTGCCCCAAAACCGAGCGAAGCGAGGCCAAGCCCAAAGCACAGGCGGTTATTTGCGTCAGCAAATATGCCGCCAAGCGCGGGAGAGCTGTTTATTCAGCCAGCTTTGCATCCAGGATTTCTACGAAAGATTCATAAGACATGTTTGGTGTCAGCTCTCCGTTAATCAAAAAACTGGGGGTGGAATCGATATTGTCGCGAGTGGTGTTTTCCTGAAAAGCGGCGACCAGGGCCTGTGCATTTTCGCTATCCTGCATACAGGCCAGAATTGTGTCATCATCCAGACCGGCCTGACGGCCAATGGCTTGCAGCACAGATCCGACCTCGGCTTGCGATGGCGCGCGGGACCATTCGGCCTGACGTTTATACAGCAAATCTGTAATCCCGAAAAACCGTTCCTGCCCACCGCAGCGCGCCACCAGATCAGCCCACAGGCCCGGGCCGTCAAAATATACCGGACGATAGATAAACCGGATTTTTCCGGTATCAACATAATTGGCTTTCAGCCGGGGCCAGACATCCGCATGGAAATTGGCGCAATGGGGGCAGGTAAAAGATGCATATTCAATCACCGTGACCGAGGCGTCGGGGTTTCCCAGCTCAAATTCCTCGACCAGATTATCGGTATTTGACGGCGCATTTTCTTGGGCCGAAGCCATGCCTCCGGTTACACTTGCGGCTGCCATGATTGCCAGCAAAGCACGGCGATCCAGTTCAAATGATTTGTTCATCGGTTTTCCCTTTTTGTTTCAATTATTCAAAAGCACGTTTTTACCAAGCTTTTCAAGTAGGTCACGCAAATGTGTATCTGAAACTTGCGCAATCTGGCTTTTTTGTTGTTCGACCTTGCCGGGTTCAACGGTTTTTTGCGGCTGTGGCACATCAAATTCAAACGCTTTGGCAGGTTCTCCAAAACCGGTGCTGGCGGTTTGGGTGATGCGGATTTCGGAAATGGCGCTATAACCATAGCAGGCGTTTACCCGTTCGATGATGCGCGGCAATTGCATTTGCAATTCAGGCCCGTTGGCGCCCAGCGCCAGCACTGTCAGCTTGGCGCCCATGCCTTTGCGGGTATAGGAAATTTTGACAGGCTTGGCGATTTTGGCAACCGCTTCGCCAACGATTTCGGGCCATTGGGTCAGCAGTCGCGCCTCGGCAAAGCCGCGTTTTTCGGATGCCCCGCGAATGCGCGCATTTAACAGCCCGCCTGCATGGACAAAACCGCGCTTTCTAAAATTTGCCCGCTTTTGCACTTTTGTGCCCTTAATAAATATTCAGACATGACTTTACCCGATTGAAAGAGTATTGCCAGCCCCATGAGCCCTAACAAAAGCGTGACATCCGCGCAAATCAGCATAAAATTGCTGCATTGGTATGATGAATTTGGCCGGGAAATGCCTTGGCGGGTATCCCCTGCCGACCAGATACGCGGCATTTTGCCAAACCCCTATCACATCTGGCTTTCCGAAATCATGTTGCAGCAAACCCAGGTGGTTACCGTCACCGGATATTTTCAGGCCTTTCTTTCGAACTGGCCCGAGGTGCATGATCTGGCCAATGCCAAAGACGCGGATGTCATGGCCCGTTGGGCGGGTTTGGGATATTACGCAAGGGCGCGGAACCTTTTGAAAACAGCACGGATAATCAGCAAAGATTTTTCCGGCATATTCCCGAAAACCGAAGCAGGGTTGCGCGCACTGCCCGGGGTTGGTCCCTATACTGCTGCCGCGATTACCGCGATTGCACATGGCCAGAAAGCAACAGTTCTGGATGGTAATATAGAACGGGTTATGGCGCGGCTGTTTCTGGTGACTGCGCCGCTGCCTGACAGCAAACCAACATTGTATGATCTGGCTGCAAAAGCCACGCCAGATGCGCGCGTTGGCGATTATGTGCAGGGTTTGATGGATCTTGGCGCCACCATTTGCACACCGCGCAGCCCCGATTGTGGCAATTGCCCCATTCGGCCTGATTGCAGGGCCAATGCCACCGGAAATGCGGAAAGCCTACCGCGCAAGCTGGCCAAAAAACCTAAGCCCACAAGAAACGGCATCGTTTATTTTGCCTATACGGATGCTGGTAAAATGCTGCTGGAAACCCGCCCGCAAAAAGGCTTGCTGGGCGGAATGCTGGCTTTGCCAAGCTCAGAATGGGTGACAGGCACCCCCGAACCAGCCCCGCCAATCTCAGCAAACTGGCAGGTTTTACCTGAACAAATCCGGCATGTTTTCACCCATTTCAAGCTTAATCTTACAGTGCATATGGCCAAAATATCCGGGCCGGAACAATTACAAGACGGGTTTGCCGATTTCCCCGATCCGAATATTTTACCCACAGTAATGCGAAAAGCCTATAGATTAGCCTTGATAAATATCAAAAATCCGTCAAGATCCGGCCAGAAAATAAAAGGTGCCCCATGAACAATGTCCTGACCAAACCTTCTTTTCAAAATGCAGTGCCTTTCTGGGTTTCAATGGGGTTTGTGCCGCTTTGGCTGATTGCGGTGATCAATGGTGGCTGGTGGATCATTCTGATTCCGCTTTATTCATCCGGCGTTACAACGCTGGCCGACTATATTCTTGGCCAAAGCAGCCAAAACCTTGATCCGGCAGCAGATGATTCCGATTTATTCTGGCATCGCCTGGTTACCCTTGCCTGGGCGCCTATCCAGATAAGTCTGGTTCTGGGTGCGTTGATTGCGG
>JALSGU010000254.1 GCA_026982575.1 Paracoccaceae bacterium
ATTCTTGGCCAAAGCAGCCAAAACCTTGATCCGGCAGCAGATGATTCCGATTTATTCTGGCATCGCCTGGTTACCCTTGCCTGGGCGCCTATCCAGATAAGTCTGGTTCTGGGTGCGTTGATTGCGGTGTTCTGGTTTGACCATCTTTCCACAACCGAAAGCATTTTTCTGTTTCTGGCCACCGGCGCGGTAACCGGCGGTGTCGGCATTACCTATGCCCATGAGCTGATCCACCAAAAAGATAAAAAAGAACGCCTGATGGGCGATATTTTACTGGCCACGGTATTATATGGCCATTTTCGCACCGAGCATATTCTGGTGCATCACCGCTATGTCTGCACGCCCCGCGATGTGGTTACCGCGCGCTATAACGAAAATATCTATCACTTTTTGCCCCGCGCGTTGATTGGCAGCTTCAAATCTGCATGGCGGGTCGAAGCCGAACGCCAGATCAAACGCGGCAATCAGGTGGGCGATTGGTCAAACCCGTTCTGGCGCTATGGTGCCGGTGCCGCGATCATGTTTTTTCTGGCGGCAGCGATTGGCGGTTGGGGGGGGGTTGCCTTGTTTATATTGCAAGCGCTAGTGGCGATTCTGTATCTGGAAATCATTGATTATATCGAACATTACGGGCTGACCCGCAAACATCTGGGCGATGGAAAGTACGAAAACACCGCACCGCGCCATTCGTGGAATGCCAACCACAAATTTACCAACTGGTTTCTGATCAATCTGCAACGCCATTCAGACCATCATTATAAACCCGAACGGCGGTTTCCGTTATTGCAAACCTATGACGAGGCCGAAGCGCCGCAATTGCCTTATGGCTATCCGGTTATGGCGATGATTGCCTGTAACCCCCGCCGGTTTCGTCGCATGATGAACCCCAAGGTAAAACAGTGGCGGGCGATGTATTACCCTGAAATCACCGACTGGACCCCTTATAAAAATGCCACCACACCGATGCCGCGCTAACCTGACAATTCGCTGACATCCTCTGTAAGCATTCTGTCTGGGCGAATCAGTTAGAACTGTATTCATCGGCCCAAGAGGCGCCGCAAATTATAATCTGAGGAACTAAAACAATGACTGATACACCTGAAACAAACCTGAACCGCCGTAACATGCTGCGCCGCATCGGCCTTGTAGCCGCTGCCGCATATGCCGTTCCAGCAGTTACAACCCTTTCCATGGCCCAAGCTTCGAGCAACAGCTCTTCGGCCTCGGGCGGCAGCAATTCCGGCCCAAGCAATTCTGGCCCAAGCAACTCCGGCCCAAGCAATTCTGGTCCAAGCAATTCTGGTCCAAGCAATTCCGGCCCAAGCAATTCCGGTCCAAGCAATTCTGGCCCAAGCAATTCCGAACCAACACCCGACACCCCCAATACCCCGGATGCACCTGCGGTTTGTGATCCATTGTCGCCAAATTATGATGCCGCAGCTTGCGAGCGCGACTATCCAGACCTGTTTGTTCCTGTGCTGGACTAGGCCTGACCTAAAAATACTGTTATTAATCGCCGCAAAAGTTTGCGGCGATTATTTCAATAAGTGAGCTATTTATGAACAGAAAGTCCTACATTTTTTTGAATGGCCTGCCAGCTCCGGTTGATGTTACCGGCTGCCCGAAAATTGTAGACATGTTTCCTGAAATTCTTCCGTACTGGCCTTACGAAACAACATCCGAACCATCGGATACGCCCCCGTTTTTTATTATCCGCCCCCATAAGGCCAAACCCGGGTATATGGTTGGCTCGCCCTATTTTGACAAACCCAAACCTTATCCTGACGAAGTAAACACGCTTTGCGCGCTGGTGGCAGAACTGGCATGGGAGCAATTGCGAAATGACCCGTCTTTGTTATGCGTTCACGCAGCAGCGGTTGAAATCAACGGTCGGTTACTGCTGATTCCAAATAAACGACGCGCAGGAAAAAGCACCCTGACAGCAGCATTGGCTGCCAATGGCTATCGGGTATTTACCGATGATTTTTTACCTTTGGCCGTAAATGATAAAGGGCAGCTTTGCGGCGTTTCCTGCGGCATTGCCCCCCGGCTTCGCTTGCCTTTGCCCGATGGTTTTGGCGATGAAAATGCGGCTTTTGTCCAGGCGCATTCCGGCCCGAGCAACCCGCAGTATAAATATCTGGAGCTGTCCAGCAAAAACCTTGCCAGCCAAGGTGATATGTTACCCATTGGCGGCATCATGGTGCTGAATCGCGATTCTGAAAATGAACTGAAAATAACCAGCCCCGAAAAAGCCGATGTTTTGCGTGCGTTAATCTCCCAGAATTTTGCCCGGGAAATGAAATCCGGCGGCATTTTGCGCAGCCTTGAGTTTTTGGTATCCAATGCCGATTGTTATGAGCTTTCCTATGCCGAAGTCGGTGAAACCCTTGAGTTAATCAAAAAAACCTTTGCCAGCTGGCAAACCCCGATTGCCAGATTTGATGCTTCGAAAAACATCCAGGACTTTCAGGTCGCCGACCTTAACCATAAGAAATCAAACAATGTGATTCGTTTCGAAGCCCATCAGGCACTGCAACAATCCCCCGGTGTTACCATCCGTGATATGGGGGCGCAGCGGTTTTTATCTGACCGGAACGGGCAGGCGATTCATCAGCTAAATGAAACCTCGGCTGCCATATGGCAGCTTTTGGATGAACCAACCAGCCTTGATGAACTCACCGAAATTTTCAGTCAGGCATTTCCTGACAATGATGCCGATGCCATGTGTCAGGATATCCTTAAAACCTTGAAAAAAATGTCACGGGCCGGGCTTGTTCAGCTTTCGAAAGGCGCTCCCCATGGCAACTGACCCCTTAAGCCGCCGCGCCGCGTTGCGCAAACTCGGGCTTGGCATTCTGGCTGCCTATAGCGCGCCACAAATGCTGATTGTCAGCAGCGCCGCCGCCAGCACAATCCCCTCGGTTTCCCAACCATCAGTGTCCGAACCCTCGGCTTCCCAACCGTCAGTGTCCCAACC
>JALSGU010000255.1 GCA_026982575.1 Paracoccaceae bacterium
TCAGTGTCCCAACCGTCGGCTTCCCAGCCGTCAGTTTCCCAACCCTCGGGAGGTTCCGACCCAAGCGCGCCCGAAGCTTCGCTGCCAAGCGGCCCCAGCGACGAAGACTGGCGCGAGGATGACACATGCAGGGCATATTCAACCCGCGGAGATCAGGTTTCGATCAGCAACAGCGATTTTCGCCGCGCCCAGCGCGCAGTGCGCAAGGGGGATGCCTTACCGCTTAGCGATGTTTTCCGCTCGGTCCAGACCGAGGTTCGCGGCCAGATTATCGAGGTCCGGTTCAGCAATTCTGGAACACCGCCAATTTACCAGTTTCGTATGGTGTCGGAACGTGGCAAACTGGTCACTGTTTTTACAGATGCCTCTAGTGCGGAAATCCTTCGAATTGTGAACTGCTAATGCGAATCCTTATTGTTGAAGACGAGATCAAAATCGCGCACGGGTTGCGCGATGTGCTGCAAGAATCCGGGTTTGTGCCGGAAATGGCCCATGACGGCGAAGACGGCTGGTTCAAAGGCAGCACCGAAGATTACGCTGCGGTAATTCTGGATATCGGCTTACCGAAGCTTGACGGGCTAAGCGTATTGCGCAACTGGCGGCGCGAAGGTCGCACCATGCCGGTAATCTTGCTAACCGCCAAAGGGTCATGGCCCGAACGGGTCGATGGCATTGACAGCGGTGCGGATGATTATCTGGTAAAACCCTTCCATATGGAAGAATTGCTGGCGCGCCTGCGGGCATTGTTGCGGCGCAATTCCGACCAAGGCAGCACCATAATGACCTGCGGAAACCTGTCGCTGGATACCCGCCATATGCGGGTCAGTGTTGATAGCGTTCCCATAAAGGTCACGCCGCTGGAATTCCGCTTGCTTAGTTTTTTGTTGCATAATGGGGGGCGGGTTGCCTCACAAGAAGAACTGGCCACCGCGATTTATTTTCAAGATCAGGAACCCGATAGCAATGCAGTTGAAGTGCTGGTCGGGCGATTGCGTCGCAAACTGAAAACCGATGTTTTACGCACCAAACGCGGGTTTGGCTATTATCTGGCCGAATCAGTGGAATGAAAACCAATTCGCTTAGCCTCCGGTTATTAATCGCGGCAAGCCTGTCGGTATTGGCCGCATTACTGGCCACCGGCATTGCCTTCAGTTATTTTTTCAAGGTCTATTTTGAAGACCGGGTGCTAAGCGAGCTGGAAACCCATTTGCAACAGCTTACCGCCAATATCGAAATTGACGCAGAAGGCCGGTTTATCATTTACCCATTGTCGGACCAGCGTTTTGATCAACCTTTCAGCGGGCTTTACTGGCAAATAGATTCAGCTGACACAAAGCCGCTACATTCCAGATCGCTTTGGGATTTAACCATGGAGCTGACCAGCCCTTCCAGCTTTGGCATTCAGGAAAGCCAGCGCCTGGACCTGGCCGGCAAAGAAATCATTGCCCTAAGCTGGGTTGTGACCATCGGCGAGGAAACCGTGCCAACGGAATTAACCCTTTCGGTTGCGGCTGATTATGATCAAATTCGGGTTACAGCCGCCAAATTTGATAAACGGCTGGTGCTTTGGCTGTCGGTTCTGGCAGTTGCCTTGATTTTTGCCGCTTGGTTGCAGGTGCGCATCGGCCTGCGCCCGCTGGAAGATATTCGGGTGGAAATCAACAAAATCCGCAGCGGGGCGTCGCAACACATGCCCGAAAACCTGCCCGACGAGGTGGCACCGCTGGTGGCCGAAGTTAATCAATTACTGGATAACCAGCAAGAAAACCTTAGCCAGGCCCGCAATCATGCCGGCAATCTGGCCCATGGGTTGAAAACCCCGTTAACCGTAATGCGGGCCTTGGCCCAACAGGTGCGCGCAGCTGGCATGGGAGAGCTGGCCGATGACATAAACACCCAAACCGAAGCCATGGCCCATTTTGTTGAACGCGAATTGGCCCGCAGCCGCATTGGGCCAACCGCCACCGCCTCAACCGAGATTCTGCCTATTGTGACACGCATGGTCAAAGCGATTTCCAAGCTACCGTCAAAAAATACCATTGACTGGCAGATTGACATCCCTGCCGACATTACCGCCCCGTTTGATGAATTCAACCTGTCGGAAATGCTGGGAAACCTGCTGGACAATGCCCGCGAATGGACCAAAGACCAAATTCTGATCTCAGCAAGGCAGGTTGATGGCAGGGTCAGGCTGACCATCACCGATAACGGTCCCGGCCTGAA
>JALSGU010000256.1 GCA_026982575.1 Paracoccaceae bacterium
GCCTCATAGGCGCGCACAATTTTGGCCACCATGGGATGGCGGATAACATCCACCGCCGTAAATTTGGTAAACCCGATACCCTCGACGCCCTCAAGAATTTCCAATGCCTGCACCAGCCCGCTGGTCTGGCCCCGCGGCAGATCGATCTGGGTAATATCGCCGTTGATCGCCATGCGGGAATCTTCTCCAAGGCGGGTTAAAAACATTTTCATCTGCATGGTTGTCGCATTCTGGGCCTCGTCCAGTATTACAAAAGCCCGCGATAATGTCCGCCCGCGCATGAATGCCAGCGGCGCGATTTCGATGACTTTTTCCTCGATCAGCTTTTCCACCTGTTTGGCTGGTAAAAAATCGTTCAGCGCATCATAAAGCGGCTGCATATAGGGATCGACTTTTTCCTTAAGGTCACCAGGCAAAAACCCGAGCCGCTCCCCGGCCTCGACCGCAGGGCGTGACAGGATAATCCGGTCAACTTTGCCCTCGATCAGGTATGAAACTGCCACCGCCATGGCCAGATAGGTTTTGCCGGTGCCCGCAGGGCCAAGCCCGAACACCAGTTCATGGTCAAACAAAGACCGCACATAATTGTTTTGCGCCTTGGTGCGGGGTTCAACCACTTTCTTGCGGGTGCGCACCTCAACCCGATCGCCCGAAAACATTTCGATCTGGTCGCCTGATAACGGCTCTTCGAACATCTCGGCAGGCATGCGAATGGCGGCATCGACATCGGCCGGTTCCATATCGCGCCCGTTTTCCAGCCGCCCGTAAAGCGCGCGCAAGGTGGCCTCGGCATGTTTGCGCGCCTCCGGTTCGCCCAATATGGCCAATTCATTGCCGCGCCGGTTTATTTGCACGTCAATGGCGGTTTCGATTTTGGCAAGATTGCTGTCCAGCTCTCCGCACAGGTCGATCAGCAAACGGTTATTGCCAAAGGTAATATTGGTTTGTGACGGTGTTTCTGACTTGTCTTTGAGCGTGCTGTGTATCGTCAAGTTTTGATATTCCAATCTGTTGATAATCAAACCATGCCCCAAGCAGATGTTTCGGGCAAGTTTTTAGGCAATTAAATCGCCAACAAGTGAATTGCGTTCCGACCGCGTGACCCTGATTCGCACGATTTTGCCGATCAGGGATGTATCGGCCTGACAATGCACCGCCTGCAAATAGGGCGATTTTCCCACCAGTTGCCCGGGGTCGCGCGCCGGTTTTTCCAGCAATACCGGCAGGGTTTTTCCCACCATGCTTTGCTGGAAATCCATCTGGTGGCTGGTTAGCAATTTTTGCAAACGCTGCAAGCGTTCCGATGCGATATCATCGGCCACGGTGGCCCGATTGGCCGCCGGTGTGCCGGGGCGCGCGGAATATTTGAACGAATAGGCCATGGCATAACGCACCTGTTCGCACAGCTCCAACGTGGCCTGAAAATCCGATTCTTCCTCCTCGGGGAAGCCAACGATAAAATCACCCGAAAGCGCAATATCGGGCCGCACCGCACGGATTTTATCAAGGATTTTCAGGTAATCCGCCGCGGTATGTTTGCGGTTCATGCGTTTCAGAATTTTATCGCTGCCCGATTGCACCGGCAAATGCAGATA
>JALSGU010000257.1 GCA_026982575.1 Paracoccaceae bacterium
TGATTCAGTGCCTCGGTGACCCAGATCTTGCGCGTCTCAATCCGACCATGTTCACCCTGACCAGTTTGCGTAAAGTCCGGTTCACGGTGGTGGTGATCAAAATAGACGGTGATGGCCTCCTGAAGGCTGGGCTGGTTGGCTTTGACAGTGAAGTGATAGTGGGCACCACGGTGGATGAGATAGCGGGCCAGGTCACGCTGGGTCAACAAGGCATCGGCGGTAATCGTCCTGCCCTTGATCTCAATGGCATCAAGCAACGGCGCGGCCATCTTGATCTCATTGGTCTGTTTTTCCCTGTCGCTGCCGGCTATCGGGAGGGTACCGACTTTTTTTGGGTGTAACATTGGCCACTGCGATGGCCAATGGCGCTGATGATGTGCGTCTGTCTGCCGGATTCATCGATGGCATTGCACATGGTCTTGCCATCGATGGCCAAGCTTTCATCCAGGCAGGCATATTGGGCGTTCCAGGCACTCAGTGCCCGGTCCAATTGCTCCGGATCGACACCCATCAGGACATTGCGGATCACCGTATAGCTGGGCACCTCGTAGTGGCCATTGCGCCGGCGGCAGTTGAAACGGCGGCGTGCTTTGTCACCCAACGACTTGGCCCACAGTGCGATATCCTTGTAACCACGGACACCACACAGCACCGCTGCGGTAGCCAATGCCAGCGTGGTGGGCAGTGAATGTTTGCGCCCTTGTGCCCGACGCGGATCATCAATGTCCGTAAAGAAATCGTAAAGTGATGACATCTGTGTGGCAGTGAGTTTCATGCGTACTCCTCCGGTCTGATACATGGGATCGAGCAAAGGACGGCGCAGCAAGGCGCGGGCGTTACGCTGCAAAGGCATCATAAAGACCCATTTGCGGGCCTCGGTTCTCTCGCTGTAACCTTCGCGGGTGCGCCGGTATCCCTTGGTGGTGCCCACCCACTGCCAGTTTGCGGCGCGATAGATCGTGCCGTGATAGCGGCTGGGATCGACAAAGGTCTCCAGCAACAGCAACGGGTAGCCAAACTGTTCGCGCCAGTCTTGCTGGATCCGCTGTTTGCACAACGCCAGCACACGTGAGGCCAGGTTCTTGTGATGGCAGCCGGGCAAGATGAGAAAGCGGGAATTGTTGGCCACCAGATGGAGGCGGTCATACTGATGGCGGTAATGCCAGCCAATCCATTGATCGCGCGCGGAACACTTTAGCGCTGGCGCTGAGAAGCTCAGCAGCGCCAACCAGCGGTCTTCTGTGGTGGCGACATACCACAGCGTGTTGCCAATCTTGGGCAATGCGCCAAGGTAATGATGCGCTTGCATGAGGCGTTGAAAATCGGCCTCCTGGGAGCGCTTCACCAGCGTGACTTTGACGGCTGAAAGCTGCAATCTGTCCTTCTTTCGAGGGGTTAAGAGACACTAGTTTTAACCCAGATTGCAGGGGTTGTCTAGACTTCTTTATACCCTTTTGTTTTTACTTGGGTTTGATGGGAGCGTGAATTAGCCGTGGATCAATTGCACCGTTTCGGGCACCATCGAAGATTCGATGGATGACATTTTGCAGAAGGTGCATGAAGCAGGACTGACGCTGAAAGCGGGCTGCGGCAT
>JALSGU010000258.1 GCA_026982575.1 Paracoccaceae bacterium
CGGTTATGATTTCCACCAGCGCTGCGCGGTTCTGCACCCTTGCGCTATTGGTTAAATAATCGGGGTCCATGCCTGTTTCGGGAATATCCAGCGCTTTGCACAGGTTAACAAATTGCCCGTCATTGCCCGCTGCAATAATTAAATGCCCGTCAGAGGCCGGAAAAACCTGATAGGGCACAATGCTGGGATGGGCGTTGCCCATGCGTTTTGGCACCTCGTTTGTGGCCAGATAGCCCTGCGCCTGGTTGGCCATCACCGCCACCATACTGTCAAAAAGCGCCATATCTATGTGCTGGCCTTTGCCGGTATTTTTACGTTGTGCCAATGCCGCCTGAATGGCGATTACCCCGTAAAGACCGGTAAAAATATCGGCAATTGCCACACCCGGTTTTTGGGGCGGGCCATCCGGTTCGCCGGTTAGATCCATCATGCCCGACATGCCCTGAATGATAAAATCATAGCCCGGGCGATGCGCATAAGGGCCGGTTTGCCCAAAACCGGTGATCGAACAATAGACCAGTTCGGGGTTGATTTTATGCAGGCTGTCATAATCCAGCCCGTATTTCTTAAGCCCGTCCAACTTGAAATTCTCGATCAAAACATCCGATTGCATGGCCAGTTTTTTGATTATTTCTTGGCCCTCGGGTTTTGAAAAATCAACGATTACCGATTTTTTGCCGCGATTGCAGGCATGAAAATAGGCCGCGTCGCCGCTGTCGCCCGAAACAAAAGGCGGCCCCCATTTACGGGTATCATCGCCTGACGGGCTTTCGATTTTGATGACTTCCGCGCCAAGATCAGCCAAGGTCTGGCCGATCCACGGGCCGGCCAGAATGCGGGCCAGCTCCAATACCTTAAGGCCCTTTAGCGGCGCATCCATTTAGAAAAACGCCTGAAGGCCGGTTTGCGCGCGCCCCAGAATAAGCGCATGCACATCATGGGTGCCTTCATAAGTATTAACCGTTTCGAGGTTAACCATATGGCGCATCACCACAAATTCGTCTGAAATACCGTTGCCGCCGTGCATATCACGGGCGTGCCGCGCGATTTCCAGCGCTTTGCCGCAATTATTGCGTTTGATCAGGGAAATCATTTCGGGGGCCATTTGGCCTGCGTCAAACAATTGCCCGACCCGCAGGGCGGCTTGCAAACCAAGGCTGATTTCGGTTTGCATATCGGCCAGTTTTTTCTGGTATAGTTGCGTATTGGCCAAGGGGCGGCCAAACTGGTGACGATCCAGCCCGTATTGGCGCGCCGCATGCCAGCAGGATTCTGCCGCGCCCATCACGCCCCATGCAATGCCGTATCGCGCGCGGTTCAGGCAACCAAACGGGCCGCTTAACCCTTCGGCATCTGGCAACAGGGCAGCATCGGAGACCTCGACATTTTCCATGACAATTTCGCCGGTGGTTGAGGCGCGCAAGGAAAGTTTGCCTTCAATTTTTGGTGCAGACAGACCTTTGATGCCTTTTTCCAGCACAAAACCACGGATTTTGCCGTTATGGGCATCGGATTTGGCCCAGACTACAAAAATATCCGCCATCGGAGAATTGGATATCCATGTCTTTGTGCCATTCAACACATAGCCGCC
>JALSGU010000259.1 GCA_026982575.1 Paracoccaceae bacterium
TTTTGCATCCCAAAACGGCCCCGCCTATTATGGCCTGCCAGAAAATACCAAAAAAATCACCCTGACCCGCCACGAAACCCCCGTGAACTTTCCCGAAAAAATCGAAACCGGCGCTGGCCCCGTCACCCTGTTTGACCCGGGATTTCCGCTGTATTGGAAAGTAGGTTGATTCAGCCAAACTTTAGGTTTTGCTGATCATAGCGCGATGCGCAGCACTCCTTCAGGTTGTTTTGAAGGGTGCGTATAATGTTATCAAATGGTTACGAGTCCCACCCTCTATGGAATTCTCTAACGCAAGTTGAAAGTCAACTTCAGGGGTTTACTGACAAAAGCGATGAGCGCTTTATCGATTTACAGAAAAAGACAAAATTCTTGAGGTGGGTTTTAGAAAGATTCGACCCAATGCTTATTTCAACTCAAGAAATGGATAGTATTCAAGGCCAACTTCAGCAGGCCATACAGCACATTCTGAATAACGCAAATAATTGGGCGCACAGAGGCGGCCACAGGATTTCAGACCAGTTGTTAAGATGGATCGCCTGACAGGAAAGACGATTCCGAATGACAAAACGAAAGAACCATTCGCTCGATTTCAAAGCGAAAGTTGCGCTTGAAGTGATCCGCGTGGAAATGACGATGGCGGAGCTGTCGGAGAAATACGGAGTGCATCCGACCCAGATCGGGCATTGGATATGGTTGTCGCCCTGCGTCAGCCATCCAAGGGGTGCATTCATCACACAGACCGCGGATCGCATTACTGTTCCAATGATTACCAAAAGTGCTTGAAAAAGCACGGGTTTGAAGTCTCCATGAGCGGCAAGGGAATGGTTGGCATACTATAGCGCCGAGCACCCGCATTCGGCCCATGGAATATTGACGCCGAATGAAGCCTATGAAAGAAAAACAGAACCCATGAGTTTGGCGGCCTAAATGAAACCCTGATCCATCTTAAACTGGCTGCTAACTGGTCGAAATACTAGGGCCACCTCTTTTCTCGCCCTAGGTGTCAGTCAATAGTGATAACTCACCAATTGACCCTCCACGCCACAGCCCCTATTGAAGGGCTAAATATATTGCCAAAGGCCGCGCTATGTCCAAACCCACATCATTTCAGGAAATCCTGATGCGCCTTCAGGCCTATTGGGCCGCACAGGGCTGCGCGATTTTGCAACCCTATGATATGGAGGCGGGCGCGGGCACGTTCCACCCTGCGACAACCCTGCGTTCCTTGGGCACAAAACCGTGGGCGGTGGCCTATGCCCAGCCATCCCGCCGGCCCACCGATGGGCGGTATGGCGAAAATCCCAACCGTTTACAGCATTTTTACCAGTATCAGGTGCTGATCAAACCCAGCCCGCCGGAATTGCAGGCGCTGTATCTTGGCAGCTTAGAGGCCATTGGCATTGATATGGATTTGCATGATATCCGGTTTGTCGAGGATGATTGGGAATCGCCGACATTGGGCGCTTGGGGCCTTGGCTGGGAAGTCTGGTGTGATGGTATGGAAGTATCGCAATTCACCTATTTTCAGCAAGTTGCGGGCTATGATTGCAAACCGGTTAGTGGTGAGCTGACCTATGGGTTGGAGC
>JALSGU010000260.1 GCA_026982575.1 Paracoccaceae bacterium
TCAATTTTATGGCCACGCACGGGCGCGGGTTGATCTGCCTGACCTTGACAGCCGAACAAATTGACCGGCTTGGCGTGCCGATGATGACCAGCTCCAATTCTTCGCGCCATGAAACCCCGTTTACCGTGTCAATCGAGGCCGCAAGCGGCGTGACCACCGGTATTTCCGCCCATGACCGCAGCCACACGGTTGGCGTGGCCATCAACCCGGCAGTCCGCACATCGGAAATCGCCACACCGGGGCATGTATTTCCGCTGCGCGCGCGCGATGGCGGGGTGCTGGTGCGCGCTGGCCATACCGAGGCCGCCACCGATATTTCCCGCCTTGCTGGCCTGAACCCTTCGGGGGTGATTTGCGAGATCATGAATGATGACGGCACCATGGCCCGCCTGCCCGACCTGATGGTTTTTGCTGAAAAACACGGGCTGAAAATCGGCACCATTGCTGATCTGATCGCCTATCGCCACCGGCATGACAATCTGGTTGAAGAAACCGAAACCCGCAACGTGACCTCTGCCTATGGCGGCGACTGGACCCTGCGCGCCTTCAGGGATAAAACCACCGATATTGAACATATCACCCTGACCAAAGGCGATATTTCCGGAACAGGTCCGATTTTGGTGCGCACCCATGCCCTGAACCCGCTAGAAGACGTTCTGGGCCTTGGCCCGGCACCTGCGGATGAATTACCAAACGCCATGCGGATCATTGCAAATAAAGGCTGCGGCGTTGTGGTTTTGTTTAGAAACCAAGGCGACAGGATTGATCTTGGCATCAGCGACAGCTCTGATACTTTGCGCCAAACCGGAATTGGTGCGCAAATTCTGTCAACGCTGGGGCTGACAAATATTACCTTGCTGACCGATAATCCGATGCCCAAAATCATCGGGCTGGATGCCTATGGCATTGCCATTTCCGGCACTCACCCCATTCATAAAGGCAGCTAGGATGGACCAGATTGAAACCCCGAAATTCGACCAGCCCACAAAATTGCTGATTGTGGCCTCGCCCTACTACAAAGATATTGCCGACCAGCAGCTTTTGGGCGCGCGGGCCAGCATTGATGCCGCCGGTGCTGCCCATGAAACCCTGCTGGTTCCCGGCGCGCTGGAAATCCCTACCGCGATTGGCTTGGCGTATCGTTCCGGCCAGTATGACGGGTTTGTGGCGCTTGGCTGTGTTATTCGCGGCGAAACCACCCATTATGACACGGTTTGCAACGATTCATCCCGCGCGTTGACATTGCTGGGGCTAAAAGGTGCTTGTATCGGCAACGGTATTTTGACCGTTGAAAATATGCAACAGGCCACGGTGCGGGCCGATGCATCGGGGCAAAACAAAGGGGGCGGCGCGGCGGATGCGGCGCTGCATCTAATATTGCACGCGCGCCGCTTTACAAAACCGCGCACGGGTCGTATTGCACCAGCTTCCGATCATATTTTAATGGCCGGAAATCCAGATCCCGACCAAGGAACCGCCTGATGCCAAACACCCGTGATGCCAAACGCCAGAAAAAATCGACCTCAAGGCTGTTTGCAGTGCAGGCCCTGTTCCAGATGGAGGC
>JALSGU010000261.1 GCA_026982575.1 Paracoccaceae bacterium
AGGTGCCGTCAGCCATTCATGTATCCCCCGAGGCGCTGGATGGCGGGCCGTTGGCGCGGCTGGCAGACGGCGATATGGTGCGGGTCGATGCCGCCGCTGGCACGCTGGATGTGCTGGACGGGGCCGTGCTGGACCGGCCCTTGGCCAAGGCAGATATGTCGGGGAATACCCATGGCACAGGGCGCGAAATGTTCGAGGTTTTTCGCAAATTTGTCGGGCCAGCCGATACGGGGGCATCGGTGTTATGATCAAAACCGTTGAGGAACTCGAGGCAATTTACGGCCAGCCCAAAGCGCCCTCGCTGAAAAAAGTGGCCGATCATATCACGGCTGAATATGCGGCGTTTATCAAAGCATCGCCTTTTGTGGCACTAACCACCGTTGGTCCCGAGGGGCTGGATTGTAGCCCGCGCGGCGATAACGGCCAAGTGGTTTTCATTGAGGATAAACAAACGCTGGTGCTGCCAGATTGGCATGGCAATAACCGGATTGATAGTCTGCGCAATGTGGTGCGCGATGGTCGTGTGTCGCTGATGTTTCTGGTGCCGGGGTCGACCATGGTGGTGCGGGTTAATGGACGGGGCCGGATTTCGGCAGCGCCGGACTTGTTGCAGCGTTATGAAAAATCCGGCAAGGTGCCGCGCAGTATTTTGTTGATAACCTTGCAAGAGGTCTATTTTCAATGTGCGCGCGCCATTATGCGTGCGGGATTGTGGGACGGGCCGGTGATGGCCGACCTGCCAAGCGCCGGTGATATTCTGGCGGCGATGACCGCTGGCGATATTGGCGGTAAGGAATACGATAAATCATGGCCCGAACGGGCTGCAAAAACCCTGTGGTGAAGTGATGAGAATATCTGCAAAAGACGCATGTAAACGTAACCGCGAAATCTGCGAACTGGCCCCGATTGTTCCGGTTCTGGTGGTAACAGATGCCAGCACCGCACGGCCCTTGGCCGAGGCACTTGTGGCCGGTGGTCTGCCGGCACTGGAGGTAACTTTGCGCACCCCCGCAGCGCTGGATGCTATCAAGGAAATGTCAAAAGTCAAAGGCGGCGTGGTGGGGGCTGGCACATTGATCACCCCGCAAGATGTGCAAAACGCCGTGGATGCAGGGGCAAAATTTGGCGTGTCGCCCGGCGCCACGGATGAGCTGATAGAGGCCTGTGAGGCCTTGGGCCTGCCATTGCTGGCAGGGGCGGCAACCGCAACCGAGGCCATGCAGATGCTGGCGCGCGGCTATGATCTGTTAAAATTCTTTCCCGCCGAAGCATCGGGCGGCGCACCTGCATTAAAAGCCATCGGCGCGCCATTGCCGCAAATATCCTTTTGCCCGACCGGCGGGGTCAGCCTGTTAAACGCCAAGGATTATCTGAACCTTTCCAACGTGATTTGCGCAGGTGGATCATGGGTCGCACCGGCAGATAAAATCGCTGCTGGCGACTGGGCAGGCATTGAAACATTGGCGGCCGAGGCCAGCCGGTTGGGGCAATAATATGGATATGATCTGGCGCATGCTGATGTCAAACCGCGCAACCAGTTCGGAACGCCGGATTGTGGAT
>JALSGU010000262.1 GCA_026982575.1 Paracoccaceae bacterium
TTTTCCAAAGTTGGCCGCGCCTATCTGGCCTTTGCCAAACGCCATCCCGGCCATTATATCGCTATGTTTGAATCCGGTATTTCCCTGACTGGCAATTCTGATCTGACCACGGTTTCCACCCGCGCCATGTCGGTGATGACCTTGGCTGCTGAGAAACTGCTGGCGCATTTGCCCGCATCGGAACGCCCGCCGGCGATTATGGTCAGCCATCATATCTGGGCCATGTCCCACGGGGTGGTAGAATTGTTTGCGCGCGGCGCACCCGGCGGGCGCGCGCCCTTTTCTGCCGAAGACCTGCTGGAAAGCGGCACCGGCATTTATTTGCGCGGGTTGGGCATTATTCCGGACTAATGTAAAAAACATTTACATTGCACTTGACCAGCGCCGCAAACCTCCTACATATGTTAATGTAAGAAACATTTACATTCGAAAGGAACGCAAAAAATGTCAAAGCCCGCACAATGGCTGACAAACACCCGGGACTGGCTTGATGGCCATGGCAAAGGTGCATGGCTTGCGGCCATGATCCTCGGGTTCATCTTTTTCTGGCCCGTTGGCCTTATCACTCTTTTTTATATGATCGGAACAAATCGCATGGGAAAATGCAGCAAATATCGCCGCCGTCGCCACGGGTTTTCATCCACCGGCAACACCGCTTTTGATGATTACCGCGAAGAAACCTTAAAACGTCTGCAAGACGAACAGGATGCCTTTAACGGCTTTATGCAAAACCTGCGCGCCGCCAAAGACAAAGCAGAATTCGACCAGTTTATGGATAACCGCAGCAAACAAAGCTTTGATGAAACACCGGCACCTGCCGCTGCAAAATCCGAAGGCTCAACAAATATCGGCAATAATCCCAGCTTTGCCTAAACCCGTTGGGGGCGGTCCGCCGCCCCTTTTTGACAACATATGCTTGCCGAATTGATGTTTTCCTTGTTAGGCTAGGCCAAACAAAGGACACACTGCAAAATGCGCCACACACTTCCCGTTTCTCCGCAATTTTATGTGACAGCGCCACAGCCCTGCCCCTATTTGCCGGACCGCGAGGAACGCAAGCTTTTCACCACCCTTGATGTCAATGCCGCGCTAGACCTGAACGACGCGCTTTCCCATCAAGGCTTTCGCCGCTCACAAAATGTGATTTACCGGCCAAGTTGCGCCAGTTGCAGCGCCTGCCAATCGGCGCGGGTAATAGTGGCGCAATTTTCGCCCTCCAAATCCCAAAAACGGGTGTTGCGACGCAATCAAAAACTGGTGCGAACCATCAAACGCCCTTGGGCAACCGAAGAACATTATGCCCTGTTTTCAAACTATCTGCACAGCCGCCACGCCGATGGCGGCATGGCAGGGATGGAGGTAGAGGAATTTGCCGCCATGATCGAGGAATCACCGGTAAACACCCAGCTGGTTCAATATACGCTGGATAATGAGCTGGTGGCGGTTTGCCTGACCGACAGCCTAAGTGACGGGTTGTCGATGGTGTATTCGTTTTTCAAACCGGAACTGGCCCGCAACAGCATTGGCACCTATATGATCCTTGATCATATTCGCATCGCAAAACAGGTTGGCATGCCATATATTTATCTGGGCTATTGGGTGCAAAACAGCCCGAAAATGGATTACAAAGCCAGATTTATGCCGCTTGAAACTTTTCAGCCAGATGGCTGGAAGCCGGTTGATTTTGCCGGGTCAAATAATGACTTGCCAAATGGACCAATCCCCGAACAGGTTGCCGCCATCCATCTACCATTCAGCTAATCCCTAAATACTGCGCCACCAAATGGCAGCGCAGCAGTAATTAATTAAAACCTTAGCTCAGCAGGTTTGGCACAATAGTAACAACCCAAGGGAAATACCAAAGCAATGCCAGACCTGCGACCTGAATGATCACAAACGGAATAACACCCCGATAGATATGGCCGGTTGTGACACCTTTGGGGGCTACGCCGCGCAGGTAAAACAATGCAAAACCGAAAGGCGGGGTCAAAAAGCTGGTTTGCAAGTTGACCGCGATCATGATGGTAACCCAGCTGGGATCCATGGTGCCACCATAAATAACCGGCCCGACAATCGGAACCACGATATAGATGATTTCTAGAAAATCGAGCACAAAGCCAAGGATAAACAAAACCACCATCACAATCAGGAATACCTTCATTTCATCATCAAAGGATTGCAGGAATTGCTGGATGTAATGCTCGCCGCCAAAAGATATGATAACCAGATTCAACATCTGGCTGCCGATCAGAATGGCAAAGACCATGGATGTCACCTTGGCGGTTTCACGCACCACCGGTGACAGCACAGTTGTGCGCCACAAAACAAAACAAGCAAATAACAATCCGCCCATGGCCACCAGATAAGCCGCCTGTGCTACCAGAATGGCGATCCAGCCTTGGATAGAATACCACGACAATGCGCTGCCACGATCAATGCTGGTGCGCAGATCAAAGTTGATGCCAACCAACAGCATAATCATCAACGCAAAGCTTGCCCAGATAATCATCTTGCCGGATTTTTGCTCGTCGTTCAGCTTACGGTAAGCGGCCAGTAAAATTGCCCCTGCTGCGCCAAGCGCTGCAGCCGGTGTCGGGTTGGTGATGCCCCCCAGAATAGACCCGAGCACTGCAACAATCAGCACCAAGGGCGGAAATACCACCTTTAGAACTTCGCTTTTGCCCAACTGAGGACCAGCTTTTTTGATGGCGTAAAATATCATTGCAAACGGAACAGCCTGCAAAAGAAATACCCTTCCGGAACTATTCTCCGGACTAAGCAGCAAAATATCGACAAGCAGTGCAGCAAGAATACCCAATGCCCCGACCATCAGCGGTTTGCGATCCGCATTCGGTGCTATGCCGAAAGCTGTTGTTAAAATAAGAGCTGCAAAAACCAGCAATGTCAGCAATCCGGTGCCGATAGGTGCTGCATCCTCGATCATTTGCAAACGGACCTGTTCCATTTGCTCGGGGGTGCGTTCACGCTCGGCTTGGCTAAGGCTGCCGCCTGCTGCGTCGATCTCGGCACGCTTAGCAACCGATTCATCCCAAAGCTCGATACCGTGCTTGTCGATCATTGCAGCTTGGCATTGCTCTGAAACCTTGGTGCGCAATGCGGGCTGTTCGCCAATATCAGCAACCGAAAAAACCGAAATATTCTGGTTACCGGCGATATTGAAACTGCCCATACCGATGGCCAGAACAATAATCCCGACCGGCGCGCCAAGAAACCAGATCAGGCTGTGCTTTTTGCCGCGCCCGTGGCTGCTGGAGTTGCCGCCCTCAATTACAATTGGCGGGGCTTTGTGGGGCAGTAGCAATGCATAGATAAAGGCATAAAGCCCGTAAAGAAATGCCAGCATAATGCCGGGCAACAATGCCGCCTTGAACAATGTGCCAACCGATAAAACCGCCGCATGACCAAGATAGGTCAACGCATCGGTGCAACCAAGCGCCTGTGCCGATTTTTCCTGTGCGGCGGCGTATAGATCACCGGCAAGCGTGCCAAGCAAAACAATCACGATTGATGGAGGAATGATTTGCCCCAATGTGCCCGATGCCGCAATCACCCCTGTTGCCAGTTCGGGCGAATAACCATTTCGCAACATGGTGGGCAAGGAAAGCAGCCCCATGGTAACAACAGTTGCGCCAACAATGCCGGTCGAGGCGGCAAGGAATGCCCCAACCAGAACTACTGAAACCGCCAAACCACCGGGCAACGGGCCAAACACCCGCGCCATGGTTGTTAACAGGTCTTCGGCGATTTTTGAACGTTCCAAGGTAACGCCCATCAGCACAAACATCAGCACGGCCAACAGGGTTTCAATGGATTGTCCCGCAAAAACCCGTTCATTCATACGATTAACAATGAACGAGATATTTCTATCCATTGCCCTCTCCCAACCTCCCTCGAATATCGGGCCGATTGAGGTAGGTAAATCAGGGTATCGGAAAATCGAGATCGAATCCCGAGCCACGCCGCCATTAACCAATGCAAGGTAGTCTTCGCTGCGGGTATCAATTGCAGCATGCAAAAGCACACCGGAATTATCCAGCGCCGCCAATATACCGAACGCCATTACCGCCGCGCCGCTGATGGAAAACGCCACCGGAAAACCCGACATAATGCCGATAAACAAGCTGGAAAATACGATAATCAGGCCGACTTCGACCCCATCTAAACCAAATAACATGCCTTAAGCCCCTTTAATGTATCGCGGCGACGGTTTCCGCCAGCTCGTCGTTCAGTTTGTCTTTATCAAGATGTTTGCCCTCTGATTCCGGGCCTTCGATCATTTCAAGCATGGATCGGTAAAAGAAACCGATTCCCTGAATGATCATCATCAACGCAAAAGAAACCAGCAGCACCTTAAACAGAAAATATGCATTAAACCCGTTGGGCGAAAACCCGATCGTTTCAATATTTTCCTTAAGGAAGCTGGCTTTGCGCATCATTTTTTCGAGCGATTCCGAGGCCGCGAATTTTGGCGTCACCAAATGCCGCCACATAAAGAACCAGCCATAAAGCCAGATCAGGAACATGGTTGGCATAATGAAAAACAGCGACCCGAACATATCAATGGCTTTTTTGAACCGGAATCCTACCCGCGAGTAAAACAGATCAACCCGCACATGGCCGCCCTGCACAAAGGTATAGGCACACACCAACGCCACAACCATGGCGTTATAAAGCTTCAGTTCCTCACCGAACCAGCTTAGATCTTTGGTAAAAACAACCCCGAACGGGCCGATTGAAATTTCCGAAACCCGGAAAATACGTTGTAGAAACACGATCATGACTTGCTGCAACACCATGATCAGCCCTGCCCAAGCAAAAAACCGGCCAATTCCGTTGGAAAAGCCTTCGATGATGCGCACAACAAGCCATAAAAACTTTCGCTTAAACAGGCCGATTACCGTAATAACAAGAAACAGGTCTATGACAACAAACAAGAATTCAACCGAAGCCCCGTAATAAATAAACCTGATTACGGCTTCTTTGTCTGACCAGTCCAGCCAGGCCGACGGGTTAGTGATTGCGGTAAAAAAATTTATGAATCCCATCCAGATATTGGAAAAGAACCAGCCAAGCGCGCTTGCCATGTGTCAACTTTCGAATGAGGGGTCAAAAATTACGCGTCCGCCCAAACCGAGCGGACGCGCAGTAAATGCAATCAGGAATTAACCCAGAATGCGGTCACGCTGTGTGCGATACGTGCCTTCGGCGTTTTGAATCCACGCAGAAGAAGAGGACATGGAAGCATTGTAAGACGCACGGATTTCAGCAAATAGCGCATCATCCATATATCCGTCCAGAACCTCAGTAGAAGCTGCACCGAACGCATCCCAAACACTGTCGTTGAATTCACGAATAAGAACACCTTCGGCAACCAGACGTTTCAGCGCCGCACCGTTATTGTTCAGGAATTGTGCAAGGCTCCACTGATGGGCCTCTGCGGATGCAACTTCGATGATTTTCTGGTGTGCGGTTGACAGACCATTGAATACTTCGAGGTTGGTCGCCAAAGACAGGCCTGCGCCTGGCTCATGGAAGCCAGCTGTGTAATAGATTTTGGTGATTTCCTGGAAACCGGCAGTTTCGTCAGCCCATGGGCCGATCCATTCGGTACCATCCAATGCACCGGATGCCAGCGCTTGATACACCTCGGAACCCGGAAGGTTCTGAACCGATGCACCCAGCTTACCCAATGCTTCGCCACCAAGGCCAGGCATACGGAATTTCAGGCCGTTGAAATCTTCGGCAGAGTTGATTTCCTTGTGGAACCAACCACCGGCCTGTGCGCCGGTGTTACCGGCCAAGAAAGATTTCAGGTTGAAAACCTCGCCCAGCTGATCGTGAAAAGCACGGCCGTCGCCATGGTGATACCAGTTTACCAATTCCTGTGCCGCCATGCCAAAGGGCACAGAGGTAAAGAACGCATAACCCGGATGCTGGCCAACAAAGTAATAATCGGCAGCGTGATACATGTCAGCCTGACCGGATGAAACCGCGTCAAAAACTTCAAATGCGCCAACCAGTTCACCGGCGGCTTTAACTTCGATAGTCAGGGTGCCGTCTGACATTGCGGTAATGTTGTCGGCAACGTGTTGTGCTGCGTCAAAAACACCGGCAAGGCCACGGCCCCATGATGTAACCATGGTCAATGTGCGGTTACCCTGCGCATAAGCAGGTGCAGCCAAAGTGCCCGCAGCAACAGCGGCAGTGCCACCAAGTGCAGCTTTGGTGATAAAAGAACGACGATCCATTTAATTCCTCCCAGATATTCGCTTTGACCTTTTGGCCAAGCAGATCGAATAAGTGACAATAAACTAGACTCCAATTTGACAAATGCCAACGGTTAATAAAGGAAAAATCAACACGCGGTTTTAGCGTGAAAAAACCGTCTTTTTACATTCATACATTTGCATTGAAATCAAATTCGAGCATTTTTTGAAATTTAACGCATGTTTATCGCGCATTTCGGCAATTTAATTTTCATTTTCGCGTTGACCTCGGGAAACCACCCAATTAAAAACATCACATGAAGAATAATATTGAAATTTTTGTGGTGGTGCATGTGTGGCACGGGGCGGTTGAAACCTAGGGTTTTGAACCTGTTTTGTGCCAGCCTCCGAAAATCGGGGGTTTTTTTTTGCCAACACAGAATCATAAACGGAGAAGCAAGATGTCGGAAATGACCGGTGCAAAAATAGTTATCGAAGCCTTGAAAGACCAAGGCGTCGATACCGTCTTTGGATATCCCGGCGGCGCTGTGCTTCCGATTTATGATGAGCTGTTCCAGCAAAACGAAATCAAACACATTCTTGTGCGCCACGAACAAGGCGCCACCCATGCCGCCGAAGGATACGCGCGCGCCACCGGCAAGCCGGGTGTTGTGCTGGTAACCTCCGGTCCCGGGGCTACCAATGCCGTAACCGGTATGACAGATGCGTTGATGGACAGCATCCCGATGATTGTTTTATCGGGCCAAGTGCCGACATTTATGATCGGCAATGATGCCTTTCAGGAGGCCGACACGGTGGGCATCACCCGCCCTTGTTCCAAACATAACTGGCTGGTCAAAGACACCGCCGATCTGGCCGCGACCATTCACCAGGCCTTTCATGTGGCAACATCCGGTCGCCCCGGGCCGGTTTTGGTGGACATTCCAAAGGACGTGCAATTCGCCAGTGCTGAATACATTTCCAGAAGCAAAGCTCCAAAAAGCCATTATAACCCGCAAGTCAAAGGTGACATCAACGCGATCACCCGCGC
>JALSGU010000263.1 GCA_026982575.1 Paracoccaceae bacterium
TTGATGAATATGCAGGAAATGGGCACGGCTGTGCAATATAAGGCGCCGGTAAAACAGTTTATCATGAATAACGAACGCCTTGGCATGGTGCGCCAATGGCAGCAATTGCTGCACGGAGAGCGCTATTCCTCAAGCTGGTCTGAATCCCTGCCCGATTTTGTCAAGCTGGCCGAGGCATTTGGCGCCAAAGGTATCCGTGTAAGCAACCCCGCCGATCTGGACAGCGCCATTCAGGAAATGCTGGATCATGACGGCCCCGTTATTATGGATTGTCTGGTGGAAAAACACGAAAACTGTTTTCCGATGATTCCCAGCGGCAAAGCCCATAATGAAATGTTGCTGGGCGAAGACAGCACCGAAGGCGCGATTGACAAATCCGGATCGATGATGGTTTAGCCCCATGAAACCTATGGTTTATTTCAGCTATAGCATTACCAAGGCCGGTTCTACGCTGGCCTTTCATCTGGCGCGCACTGCGCTGGATCTGGCGGGCTATCCGCAGCCGCGCTTTGACCTTGGTGCTATTGGGAAAAACAAAAAGATTAATTTTGTCCAGAATATTTCGCAGGATCATGCTGATGAAATGATGCGGCTGGTCGATGATCTGGGCTATCCGATTGCGCTGAAATCCCATAACCGGCCCAATCCTGCGGTGGTAAAAATGGTGCAATCTGGCCACGCGCTTGCCCATGCGGTTTACCGAGACCCGCGCGATATTGCGCTATCAATGATGGATCACGGCGCTAAATCCCGCGCCAAAGGATCAATCGCTTTTGCCGAAATCGAAACCCTGGAAGACGCCATAAAGGGCATTCGCAACCAGTGTGACAGCCTGACCGCATGGCTGCGCCTGCCCGGCACCTTGCCGCTTTGTTATGATGATGTGGCGTTTGATACGGTTAAAACCGCACAGCGTATTCTTGACCAGTTGCAAATCATCGGTGATGCCGAACAGATTGCCCATGTGGTGCAAAACAACCGCTTTACCCAGTTTAACAAAGGCATCCAGCAAAGGTATCTGCGGGATATGAGCAGATCCGACGCCAAAGCCATCGGGGTTGAATTTGCGCCATTGCTCAACAAGTTTATCAAAAATCGCCATAAACTGCCAATGGATGGCCGTATTCAACTGCCCCCGCCCGACCAATTACGCATAACTGCCAGCGAATAGCCGGGCATTACCGCCCTCACCGGAAGGAAACTACCATGACCGCTCTACATCTTAAACAAGGCTCCAGCCGCAAAAGCGCCTATGACCTGAAAAACCCGCTGAATGAAATGCTGGAAACCCATACATTGACTGTTCTGGTAGATAACGAAGCCGGTGTTCTGGCGCGCGTGATCGGGCTGTTTTCTGGGCGCGGCTATAATATTGACAGCCTGACCGTGGCCGAAATTGACGCCGAGGGCCATAAATCACGCATTACCATTGTGACCACCGGAACCCCGGCGGTGATTGAACAGATCAAAGCCCAGCTTGGCCTGATCATTCCGGTTTACGAGGTTAATGATTTGACGGTTGAAGGCCCATCAGTAGAACGTGAAATGGCGCTGTTAAAAGTTTGCGGAACAGGCGATAAACGGGTCGAAGCCATGCGTCTGGCCGATATTTTCCGGGTAAACGTGGTCGATAGCACCCTGGAAAGTTTTGTGTTTGAAATCACCGGCACCCCTGAAAAAATCGATGCTTTTACCGATCTGATGCGCCCGCTGGGCTTAACAGACATTGCCCGCACGGGTGTGGCCGCCATGGCGCGCGGGCTTGGCTAGCCTGCCTGCGCAGAAAAAAGGCCCCTTGCACGCAGGCAAGGGGCCAAAGAGGCATTTTTGTTTAGCCTTCGCCAAGCAAACCGCTTTCGGTTGCAATGGTCCATTCTTCAAGGCTGACATTCCCGTCATTATCGGTATCAACCGCATCCAGGATTTCCCTTGTCAGATCCGGATAAGCCGCGACCATTTCCGCCTCGGAGAGCACGCCGTCATTATCGGCGTCCATGCCCTCGTCAAAGGCCAGCGCAGCGCCGGCGAATCCAATAAATGCAACGGTCGAAATAATAATCTTTTTCATGTGTCTTCTCCATTTGATTGTTGGGCATCATGGCCCCGAAAGCCAAAACTCTTTGGCCTTCCCCCCTAAAGACGCAGCTGGCTGACAATTATTCCCTGCCGGTTTTTCAGGTTTGGCTTTTGCGCGGTATCTTACCGATCTTTGCTATATTTTGGCGTGTTTCCGCCCATTTTCCCTTAAAATCATGGGCCAAATGCTGCTCGGCCAGTTTCCGCCAGCTTGTTACTATCTGGAAATTACCCCATCTTTGCCGCTCAACAAACGGGAGAAACGGCCATGAACAACGCCCTTTCCAGTGCCATTAACGATTTGCATCCCGACCTTTTACGTTACGCCCATTACCTGAGCGATCAGGCAGATACCGCCGAGGAGCTGGTGCAACAAACCATTGAACGGCTGCTTAACCGTCAGGATCAAACGAAAGATATCAAAGACCTGCAAAAATATATGTTTTCCATATTGCGAAACCTGCACAATGACTTTTTGCGTAAAAAGCAGCGCGAACAGGGTAATGATCCGGAAATTGAACTGGTTGACCAGCAAAGTGGCCCCGGCCAGAAATTATTCTGCCAACAGGTATTGGCGGGGATAGGCGGGCTTACCCCCGCACACAAAGAAATATTAGGCCTTGTGGGGGCTGGCCACAGCTATTCACAAATTGCCAATACCCTTGGCCTGCCGCTTGGCACGGCTATGTCGCGGATTTCGCGGGCCAGATATGCTTTGCGCCAATCCATCGATATGCCCATGCATGAAAGCGTATCACAATGGCTGGCGGAATAAAAAAAGGGGGATGGTAAACCCATCCCCCAAGTCTCGCATTTCAGGCTCATCGTTAACCGCTCGGTTTATTGCCTGCGGCCTGAATGCAAGGAAGCGCTAAGCAGAATAGCACTCCCCCCTGTCTGCAATCAGCTACACCCGGAGGTTCCCCCACAGGTGTTGCACTTCATGCAGGTTCCGTTGCGCACCAAAGTAAAGTTGCCGCATTCGCCACAAGGATCACCCTCATAACCTTGCATCTTTGCTTTGGTACTCATTACTTGCAATTTAGGTTACCCTAAATTATCCGACTCCTTTCCATTTGGATTAGAGGCTGGAATACGCCGACCATCTTCAAATACGCGCACGTGATATTCAGGGTATTTTCCCTGTTCAATCTGCGTAGCGAATTGCCCTCGAGTCATCGAATCACCAGTTAAGGTGTCTCGAAACCGGCGGTTCAGGCCGGTTGCGGATTCGTCGGTTACTACAACTTTACGTCCTTTAGACATATTTTGTTCCTTTACGAACAGGATACCCACAGCTTATCAACAGGCTACTCACAGCTTTGAAAATAACTGTGGATATAAACAATCACTCTATTGATCCCTTCGTCAAAATGTTCTTCATCTACTTTATGTCGAACCCAAACGGGAATGACTTAGTTCTCCCGCAGAGTGATCTATTGTGCGGGTTGAGCCAGGGCCTGAAGTTACAGCTTCAGGCCCAAACTATCTTCAATTCTTTAGCTACACCC
>JALSGU010000264.1 GCA_026982575.1 Paracoccaceae bacterium
CGCTGCAATTGCGGCTTGCCCCAAGGCAATACCGCCATCATTAGTCGGGAAATCAATCGCCGCAATAACAGTTGCGCCTTTATTTTTCAGTTGCATTCGGATTTCGGAAAAAAGCAACCGGTTTTGCACCACCCCCCCACCAAGAAGGATGGTTTGGAGGTTTCTTTTTTTCGCCATCGACACAGCGGTTTGCGCCACAACCTGCGCCAGCGCATTATGGAACCTGTGTGCTATCCGGCTCATTTCCACCCCCATTGAAAGGTCATGCAAAATACCGCTCCAGAGCGTTTCCCAGGTCAATTCCCTTTCCGTTTCAACCGGATAGGTGCCGGTTTCCATCGGGCAGGTTTCTGCCAAAGTCTGAAGTCGCATCGCGGCTTCGCCCTCATAGGTTTGGCGCTCGAAACAAAGCCCGAGCGCAGCGGCAACCGCATCAAACAGGCGCCCGGCAGACGAGGCGACGGGGCTGTTGAAATTGTTGTCGATCATCTGCCCGATCATGTTCAGGGGCTTGGCCTCGAGTGCCTCCAAAAAGGGCAGCGGCCCGAAGCGGGCGCGCAGGTCTGCATCGGGGCCAAAGGCTGCGCGCAGATGGGCAAACAGGTTGCGCCATGGCTGCTGGTTGGCTTTATCGCCGCCGGGCAGGGCGATGGCGGGGAAATGGGCAAGGCGCTCATAGCCCCTGAAATCCGCTTGCAAAAACTCGCCGCCCCAGATGGTGCCGTCATCGCCATAGCCAAGGCCATCCAGCACCACGCCCAGCACGGGGGGCGCATCGGGGGGCAGGCCGTGTTCGGCCATTACGGCGGCAATATGGGCGTGGTGGTGCTGCACATGCGTGACCTTGCCCAGCCCCTCGCCAAGGCGGGTGGAGAAATATCCGGGGTGCATATCCACCGCGATACGCTCGGGGGTGAAGTCGTAAATCTGCTGATAAAGGGCGAGGTTACGGCGCACATCGCGCTGGGTGGCGGGGCTTTGCATGTCGCCCATATGCTGGCTGAGCGTGGCGCGGCCATTGGCCAGCAGGCAGAAGGTGTTTTTCAAATCCGCCCCCATGGCCAGCACGCTGGGCAGGTCCGCAAAGCCCTCGTGCAGTTGCAAGGGGGCAGGGGCATAGCCACGGGCGCGGCGCAGGGTTTGCGGGGTGTCGCCAATCATTTGCACCACGCTGTCATCCATCCGGTTGGCAATATCGCGGTTATGCAGCAGGAAATAATCGGCAATGCCGCCAAGTTTTTGCAAGGCTTCGCCATTGTCGGTAATTTGCGGATCGCCGCTGATATTGCCCGAGGTCAGCACGAGGGGCCGATCAAGCGCCCGCATCAGGATATGATGCAGCGCCGTGTTGGGCAGCATCACCCCGAGGCGGGCTTGGTCAGGGGCCGCGCTCGGGGCGACCTCGCCACGGCGCTCCAGCAGCACGATCGGCGCCTGCCAGCTTTGCAGCAAATCGCGGGCGGGGCCATTCAGCACAACCATTTTCGCCGCCATATCCAGATCGCGCAGCATCAGCGCCAGCGGCTTGCCCGGGCGGTGCTTGCGG
>JALSGU010000265.1 GCA_026982575.1 Paracoccaceae bacterium
CAGGCGGATAACCTCTCCGTTTAATTGATTGTTTTCAACGATATGCGCGGCAAGGTTGGCAAATTCATCTGGGTCGCCCAGCCGTTGCGGAAAAGGCACTTGTTGGGCGAGGCTTTGTTGCACATCCCCGGGCAGGCCTGCCAGCATCGGGGTTTTGAACAGGCCGGGCGCGATGGCCATCACCCGAATGCCGTTGCGCGCCAGATCGCGTGCCATTGGCAGGGTCATCGCCGCGATCCCGCCTTTTGATGCAGCATAAGCGGTTTGGCCGATCTGGCCTTCAAATGCCGCCACGGATGCGGTGTTGATGATAACGCCGCGTGACCCGTCAGCATCCAGCGGTTCAGCCGCCACCATGCCAGCCGCGCTTTGGCTGGCAACATTAAACGTGCCGATCAGGTTGATCTGGATGGTGCGCGCAAAACTTTCAACATCGTGGCAATTACCATCTCGATCAACGGTTTTGCCGCCGCTGGCGATGCCGGCGCAATTGATGCAGATGCGTTCTTGGCCATGGGCCTGTCGGCTGGCGGTTAGGGCGTTGGCCACCGATTGCGGGTCGCTGACATCGGTTTGCAGGAATAACCCGTTGATTTCAGCCGCCAGTGCCGCGCCGCGCGCTGCGTTCATATCCAGAATGGTGACTTTTGCGCCAAGGCTTGCGAATTTGCGCGCGCAAGCCTCGCCAAGGCCGGAGGCGCCGCCGGTGATGATCGCGGTGGTTGCGCTAATCATGGCAATTCAATCGCAATGGCGGTGCCTTCGCCGCCGCCGATACAAATGGCGGCGATGCCTTTTTTCAGGTTATGCCGTTCGAGCGCATGCAAAAGCGTTACAATAATGCGCGCGCCCGATGCACCAATCGGGTGGCCAAGCGCGCAGGCGCCGCCATTGATATTGATCTTTTCGCGGGGAATTTCCATTTCGGCCATAAAGGCCATGGGGACCACGGCGAAAGCCTCGTTAACCTCCCATAGGTCCACATCCGTGGTTTCCCAGCCCAGTTTTTTAAGCAGGTTTTGCGCAGCAGGGACGGGTGCGGTGGTGAACCATCCCGGCGCCTGGGCGTGGCTGGCATGGCCCATGATACGGGCGCGGATCGGCAGGTTGCCCGATTTGGCATCACTTTCGCGCATCAACACCAGCGCGGCGGCGCCGTCGGAAATAGATGAAGCATTGGCGGCTGTCACCGTGCCGTCCGGTTTGAAGGCTGGTCGCAAATGCGGGATTTTATCAGGGCGGGCATTGCCGGGTTGTTCGTCGGTTTTAACGGTGATGTCACCCTTGCGGGTTTTCAGGGTGATCGGGGTGATTTCCGCGTCAAAATCACCGTTTTTGATGGCGGCAACAGCGCTGGACAGGGATTTTAGCGCGTATTGGTCCTGATCCTCGCGGGTAAAGCCGTATTTTTCAGCGCAATCCTCGGCAAAAGACCCCATCAACCGGCCTTTTTCATAGGCATCTTCCAGCCCGTCCAGAAACATGTGATCCATGGCCTGGGCATGGCCAATACGGGCGCCATCGCGCATTTTGGGCAGCA
>JALSGU010000267.1 GCA_026982575.1 Paracoccaceae bacterium
TCCAGCGCTTTGGCCTCGCCCGAGGCACCTGATAATGCCACCCGCGCGTCGCTTTCACCAAGCTGGGCTTCGGCCCGCGCCTGTTCGGCGTTTTCCAGCGCCGCCTCGGCCAGCGCGGCTTTTTCAACGCATTCAGCCCGCACAGATTTTGCAGCGCTTAGATGCGCGTCTGACAATTTCAGTTTTTCAGAAACCTGCGCCACGGCTGTTTCGGCCTCGTGCAATGCAGCGGTAATTTTTTCAACCTGTATGGTCGCGTCTTCCAGCCGGCGTTTGGCGGTTTGATGCCGTGCCACCAACCGCGCTGCATCCTCGGCCAGTTGGTCCATTTCGGTTTCCTGGGCCTGCAAACCATTGGCAGATTCGCGCGCTGCGTCCCGCGCGGTTTCCAGCTTTTCGCTATGGCCGCTTGATGCTTTTTCCAGCGCCTCGGCTTCCCATTCCAGCCGTTCAATGGTTTCGCCCGCGTCTTTGTTCAGGCCGGTTTCGCGCTCCATATCGCGTTCCAGCTGCACCAGACGGTCTTGTAATTCCTCAATGGTTTGCAAGGCGCGGGCTTCTTGATCAGCCAGCGCAGCCTGTTCCACCATCAAGCGTTGCAACACCGCAGCGGCGATGGCTTCTTCTTCGCGCAACGGCGGCACTTTGGTTTCAGCCTTTTCGCGTTCCCGCCGCGCACCCCCTGCCGCGCCTTGCGCCGCTGCTGCCGCGCTTGTGGCTTGGGTTAACGCAGTACCCGACGCCAGCCGTTCAACATCGGCTTCGCGCCAGCGGCGATATAACAGCAACCCTTCGGAACGCCGCAATTCTTCGGCAATTTCACGATAACGCGCGGCTTGGCGGGCTTGGCGCGCCAGGCTTTTGATCTGCCCATCCAGCTGTTCCAACACATCTTCAACCCGCGAAAGATTGGCCTCGGTGCCGTTCAGTTTCAGTTCGGCTTCGTGGCGGCGCTGATACAGGCCCGATATTCCGGCGGCTTCTTCCAGCACCCTGCGCCGTGATTTTGGCTTGGCGTTCACCAATTCAGAAATCTGGCCCTGGCGCACCAAAGCCGGTGAATGCGCGCCTGTCGAGGCATCGGCAAACAGCATCTGCACATCGCGCGCCCGGCTGTCCTTGCCATTCACCTTATAGGCCGACCCCGCATCGCGGGTGATCCGGCGGATAATTTCAATTGAATCGCTATGGTTAAATGCCGCCGGCGCCAGACGCGCGGTGTTATCAATATGCAAAGTGACTTCGGCAAAATTGCGTGCAGGGCGGGAATCAGAACCGGCAAAAATTACGTCTTCCATGCCACCGCCGCGCATGGCCGTGGGGCGGTTTTCGCCCATGACCCAGCGCAAAGCCTCCAGCAGGTTGGATTTACCACAGCCGTTTGGCCCGACCACGCCGGTAATCCCCGGTGCGATCACCAGTTCTGTGGGGTCAACAAAGCTTTTGAAGCCAAGTAATCTGAGTTTCGTAAATTGCACGCGGTTGGTCCGCCCTTGATTCTGCTCGGATTTGAATTGTTTCTTGCATAACCGCCAGAGTCAATATTGAACCCCTTCATTTGGCGTTTAGGGCAGAGTTATCCACAACATATCGTGAAAATCCAATTGCCGCATTGCATTTTTGATGCTGGCAAGTATTGCCTGTTTGAAAAGGGGAATAAAAATGACACTCAAACTTATCGGGCTTTCCGGCTCGCTGCGCGCGGCATCTTATAACACCATGCTGGTTCACGAGGCAGCGCGTTGTTTTGGCCAATGCGACTTTCAACTGGCCAATATTCGATTTCCGCTATTTGACGAAGATCTGGAACCCCAAAACTTCCCGAAGGAAGTCACCGCGCTGGCTGATAAAATAAAAGCCGCCGATGCGGTTATTATCGCCACACCGGAATATAACAAAAACCTGTCCGGCAGCCTGAAAAACGCGCTGGACTGGCTAAGCCGTGTTCGCCCGCAACCTTGGCTGGAAAAACCTGTGGCGATACTTTCGGCGTCATCAGGTGCCACTGGCGGGGTGCGCGCCCAATATTCCTTGCGCCACTGCATGACCCCGTTTAACCCGCGCATCCTACAAGCCCCCGAGGTTATGATCGCCTTTGCTGGCAAAGCATTTGATGATTCCGGCCAGTTGAGCAATGAAAAAACCCTGCGTTTTCTAACCCGCCAAATGGATGCATTAAGGGCGGAAATAGAACGGGGCTGATTACTATTTTCTTTGTTGTAAATAAACTCGTGCCGCAGGCTGGCCTTGCCGAGCGTAGCGAGGCCCTGCCATCACCCCTCGTCAGTTTCGGGGCGGGTCAACACCAGATCCGGCACCGACATATCCAGATCACCCACCCCCAACGGGGTTTCTGGGCGCGCCAGCATATAACGTTTGACCCAGTAAAGCCGCGTTTGCGCGCGGGTGATGGCAACATAGGTTAGGCGTTTCCACAAAGGAATCCCCGCCTCGACCCGACCTGCCCGTGACGCCGCGTAAATATCGGGTGCAAACACCTGCACCTCGGGCCATTGTGACCCTTGTGCTTTGTGGATGGTCACCGCCGCACCATGTAAAAACACCGCGCCCATGCTGGCGGCGGTTACAATTTCAGGGTCTTCACGATCGGGTATTTCGATCTGGATAATAGACGCGGCATTCACCAGCGGATCACTGGCACCCGTCACATAAAGCCGACTGAACCCCGGTTTTTTACCCGGCCCCAAATAGATACATTGCGCGCCTTTGATCAACCCGCGCGCCTCTAGATCAATACGTTTTTTGCGGTGCTTCAGGGGCAGTTCAATGCCGTCACAAACCAATGGCTCGCCGGTCAGCAAGGCGGTTTCGGGCGCGTCATATGCTTTGCGAAATGCGTTGATCAGCCGGATACGCGTGGCATTGCGCCATACCAGAACCGGTGATCGCGCCATTTTTTCCGCATCCACCCTTGCGGCAACCACCACACGATCATCGCGCGCGGCGGCGGCGTCTATCATGCGTTCAAATTCACTAAACCCCAGTTCAGGGTCGCCCAGCGCATGGGCCAGATCAAGGATCGGGTTATCGGCGCTTTGCCGATGCACACGGTGCAACACCAGTTTGCGTTTTTCGGGCAGTTTATCAAATGTCATGGCGCCGGATTGCCCGACAGGGGCCAGCTGGGCGGGGTCTCCGAACAATACCAGCGTCTGGAAAATCTCTTTCAGATCCTCAAGCTGTTTGTCGTCAATCATCGAGCTTTCATCAATAAACCCGATATCCATCGGGTCTTCGCGCCGTTTCCAACCGATGATAAAATCAGACCCCCGCAAGCCCGCCGTGGCCAAGGCCCCGGGAATGGATTTGTTGGTTTTGAAATATGCAGCCGCGCGGTCAAGGGCTGCGTCACTTAACCCCTCAACGGTTGGGCGCTCACCATTGCCCGACAGCCATTCGGCGATTTGTTCATACTCCGGATCATATAGTGGAGAATATATGATCCGGTGAATGGTGGTTGCGGGCACGCCAAAATTGCGCAGCACACTGGCGGCCTTGTTGGTGGGGGCCAGCACCGCCAAGGTACGTTTGTCTTTGCGCGCGCGCGATTCAAATTCGGCTGAAATGCTTTCAACGCCCAAGGCCTCGATGGCCTTGACCAGTTTGGCCAGCAACATGGTTTTGCCCGAGCCGGCTTTGCCCAGCACCGCCAATACTTGCGCCTTGCCAGCCTTGCCGCTGGTCAGCAGCTCGTTTTCCAGATCAACGCCGGCTGATTTCAGCACTTGCGTGATAAGGTCGTAAGCTTCGGCCTGATCGTCAGACAATATCATAGCGGCTCCGCAAATTGCTTTGCAAATTGTTAAACCAACTACTTGTCAGTAGCCAGTGCTAGGCAACCATTTCAGCCAAATCATCGCTTACCGGGAAGCTCGCATCAAACCATTGCTCGGCAGAAGCGCGTGTAACGCCGGATTTGCGTGCAATTGTGTCCATAGCCTCTTCGGAAACTGTCCACAAGCCAACGCTGATGGAATCTTTGCCTGTCCCGCTTGTGCCCAGAACTTCGGGGCACCAACCAAGACGCTTGTATATGGTTACCATACGTGTATCAAACACACCGACCCAATTTTCAACAGCGAAACGATTGCTCATTTCCAGGCCAGCAAGCATCAAAGCGGCGCCGGCAATGGCGCTGGTTTTTGTGTCAGCATTAGGCGACAGACAAAACCGTGTGCATTCCCAGATCAATGGGCTCGTCAAATTGACACCGCCGGTAAGGTCGCTGAAATGGTCATTAACCATAGTTTCGGCTGTTGTCGGCAACAAACGCATAGAGCCGCCATGGGTGCCGTTTTTTAGTTCATAGATCATATAGAGTGGGTTTTTGTTGTCATATTCGTCCATCTCATGGCCGTTTTCGTCAACATTTACGTCCCAGCCAAGACGCTCTTTGAACTGCCAGGCACGGTCTTTATACATAGTATCTTTTAATACTGGAAATGCGTCTAACGCGTCAGCATATACAAACTTGATCATTCTTTTTCTCCGATTTCAGTAGCATCAACATGATGCGGCCAACTCGTTAAAAACCAAATCAGACGACTGTCATGCCACTTTTCGGTTTAAAGAAGTATCAAACCCTTTGTGTATGCCAAGCTAACGGCATGGACAGTATTAAGCGCGCCAAGCTTGTGGCGCGCGGAATCGATATAAACGCGCAAAGTATGTTCGGAAATCTCGAGCTTTCCGGCAATATTCGTGCGGCTCATTCCATGAGCAAGATATTTCAGCGTATCCGCTTCTCGCGGGGAAAGCGGCGTTTGCGCGCGATTTCCGTCGGGCAGCATTATTTTGACAACCTTATTATGAATAAAGTGTGAAATAAGCAGCATATCTCTTAGGAATTCTTTGCGAAAAACCTCCCATTGTTGATCGGTACAATTGTCATTGATGGTGAAAAGCGCAAATTGACCATTTGGCCCGCGAATAGGGATAGAAAAGCCCTGATTGCCGATACCGGCGTCATTGGCTTCACCCAGAAAGTTACGGCTGCCACGGTTTGACCAATCAAGCCGCTTCCAATCCATCGGGTGAAACTGCTGAAGCGCCCCGCGCACCACCGGATCAACCTGCACATATTTTTGCTCTTGATAATGATCCATCCACTCCGGCGTATAAGTCAGCGCAGCGTAAGGTGCGCCGTCAAGGTTAACTGCATGGTAGACGGCATTAGTGACGCCGTAGGAATCCCGAAGGGACGTTACCAGCGTCTGGATGTCGTTTGGAGTATTACTCGATTCCAGATTGCTCAGGAATTGTTCCAGCTTTGTCACGGTGTCCATCCAAAACAAGTTCTCTATCAGAGACTCGCCTCAGCTCTGTCGCAGCCAAGATGATGGCATCGTCCAAATGTTCGGACAGTGCCATCATTTTGCTTTCCAAAGCAAAAGCGCGGATATCCGCCAATACATCGATTATCCAGTCTTTGTCCACCTTACCGTTCTTTGCTACTAGTTCAAGGGTACCGCCGTGTTTCCACCCTTATTACAGATACATTAATACACATAAATTCCCCATATATGGGGAGGGGCTAAAAAATAACCCATTGAAATCATTGAAAAACGTGAAAGGTGTCGTGAAAGATCGCTTTGCATCACCTTCATTTTCCCTGATTCGAACCGCAAGAGTTAACCCGATTCTATGCATTTGCCGCCTCGCGCGCGTCTTCCAATGTGCGCAAACCCGTGATCGGGGCGCTAACCAAAACCGCCATATTTCCGGGCAAATGTTCATTATTCATCATTTTGGTATGCGCATC
>JALSGU010000268.1 GCA_026982575.1 Paracoccaceae bacterium
GCGGTCGCCAATGTCAGCGTATAACAGGCGCTTTCTTCCCATGTCAGATGGGTTGGTCGCCGCATCAGCTGCTGGGCCTGCACACGGGTAAATTGTGCGAAAGACCCGTCCGGCGTTTCATATCCCCATATGCGCTGGCTGGGTGAAAACATCGGATCACCGCCGTTACATTCCTCGTCATCGCCATCATCCTGGTTGCAATGCACCACAACTTCATCACCGATTTTCCAGCGTTTGATTTTATCACCCACCGCCCAGATAATGCCCGACGCATCGGAACCGGCAATATGATAAGGCTGGTTGTGAATATCAAACGGCGAAACCGGCTCGCCGCGCCCCGCCCAGACCCCGTTATAATTCACCCCTGCGGCCATGACAAAAACCAGCACCTCATGGCTGTCAAGCGTTGGCGTGTCCACCACCTCGCACTCAAAGCTTTTGTCGGGGTCGCCGTGGCGTTCACGCCGGATCGCCCATGCATACATTTGCTTGGGAACATAGCCCATCGGAGGGATTTCACCAATTTCATACAGGTCTTTTTCAGGGGCCATTGTCATATCCTCAAATTTGGCCGCGCAAGATTATTGCGCGAAATGCTTCATTTGGGTAATGACATTATCTTTGTAACTCTGCAAGCATTTTTTGTGCGTTGCACCAAAAAACCCTATTCGGGTGAACCATGGGGCAGATGGGCGATGGATTTTGCGTAATATTCCAGCAGGTGCCGGTTTTCGGGGTTGCTGTGCAGTACCCCGTCTTGCTCGGTAAGAATATGGCGGATGGTCAGCATACGAATGCCGACATCCACCGCGTAATCTTCGTCGCCACGCGGAATATGGTTATAGACATTGCTGGCGGCATATTCCTGCCAAAGCCGGTGCGCGGCGGCCTTGATGGCGATTCTGCGCATCGGCTTGTCACCGTTTTCCAGAATCACTTTGCAAATCAGCGAAACCGGCAATACCGGCACCACCGAACCAATCGCCTGCATCAATTCATCGCCCAGCTCGGCGATCTGGGCCTCCCGGGTCTGGTCTTGGCGCGCCTCAACGAATTCGCGCAAAGACAGCGGCTTGCCAAAGCTGACAACCGCATAACCGAACCGGTGGAATTTGCCGCGCATGCGCAGCCAGATATGATGAAAGAAAAATTTGAAAAACGATCCGGGCGCGAAACGGAATGTTTTTTTACCGTCTCTGTCGCGCGCCGCCAGTAAAACCCTGTCTTCCAGTACCCGATCATAATTCAGCCCGACCGGCACAAACACCACGTCTTTTGTGGAATCGGGCGTAAAGCCGCTAACGATATAGCTTAGCAATCCCAGCTTTGCGGTGCCGATACCGCCATCACGGCTAAGCCCGCCTTCGGGGAAAATCGCTTGGGTCACCCCGCCCTCGGTGGCCATTTGCACATAGCGCGCCAAAACCTTGCGATAGAGCGGATTAAGCGATTTTCGCCGGATAAAATACGCCCCCATTGACCGGATAAACCCCTGAAGCGGCCAGATCCGCGCCCATTCCCCCACCGCATAAGACAGCGCAGATCGTGCGGATGCCAGATAGGTTACCAACACATAATCCATGTTGGACCGATGATTCATCACAAATACTACGGTTGATTCAGGGTCTACCTTGTCCATGGCGCTTTCGTCCAGAAACCCCAGCCGCACCCGATAAAGCGATTGCGAAATCCAGCGCGACACCTTTGCTGCAAAGCCGAAATAGGCAAAAGCCGAAAAATGCGGCACAATTTCACGCGCATATCTGGCGGCCCGCCGGGCGACCAGATCAGCAGGAATGTCGTTGTTTTCGGATTCTTCAATGATGGCTTGCGCGACTTCGGGGTCATGGATCAGCCGGTCAATCAACACCCGCCGGCTGGTCAGCTTGAAGGGCTGGATTTTAAGTTGCAACCGCGAGTTCAGTTTTTTGACCGCACGGTTGAACCGAACCCTGAAAAACCAGCGCACCGACGGGAAAAGCAGCCGCTCCAACGCGGCGATCAATGCAAGTATCCCGCCTATCACCAAAACCCAAACGGGTATTTCCACCGTATTCAACATGATAACAGGGTATAGCAGTCAGATTTCAGGTCCAGCCTTATCTTGATCATTATATTTCGCGATACAGCGGCATAACGCAACTTTATTGCTTGATCAATTTACGTTGCAGTGCAATATAAACCCAGCAATTCGAGGATTCCGATGACCAAAGACAGACCATGGCTTTTTCGCACCTATGCGGGGCATTCCACCGCTGCTGCATCCAATGCGTTGTTTCGCAGCAATCTTGCCAAGGGCCAAACCGGGCTTAGCGTGGCTTTTGATCTGCCCACCCAGACCGGATATGACGTTGACCACATTCTGGCCCGCGGCGAGGTCGGCAAGGTTGGTGTGCCCATCAGCCATATCGGCGACATGCGCGAATTGTTTAAGGATATTCCGCTCGAATCCATGAATACATCAATGACCATCAACGCCACAGCGCCGTGGTTGCTGGCCCTTTATATTGCCGTGGCTGAAGAACAAGGCGCCGATATTTCAGCGCTGCGCGGCACGGTGCAAAACGATATTATCAAGGAATACCTGTCGCGCGGCACCTATATTTTCCCGCCCGAACCCAGCCTTAAAATGATCGGCGATGTTGCAGGATATTGCCTGAAACACCTGCCAAAATGGAACCCGATGAACGTGTGTTCATACCATTTGCAAGAAGCAGGCGCGACACCCGAACAAGAACTGGCCTTTGCATTGGCCACCGCCACGGCAGTGCTGGACCAAGCCCGAGACCAAATTTCCGAGGCTGATTTTCCGCAAGTGGTGGCGCGGGTATCGTTTTTTGTAAATGCCGGCATTCGCTTTGTGACCGAAATGTGCAAAATGCGGGCTTTTGTAGACCTGTGGGATGAGATTTGCCTTCAGCGATACGGCGTCGATGACCCGAAATTGCGGCGGTTTCGCTACGGGGTTCAGGTGAACTCATTAGGCCTGACCGAACAGCAACCTGAAAACAATGTCTATCGCATTTTAATCGAAATGCTGGCCGTGACCCTTTCCAAAAACGCCCGCGCCCGCGCCGTGCAGCTGCCCGCATGGAACGAGGCCCTTGGCCTGCCCCGACCATGGGATCAGCAATGGTCTTTGCGGATGCAGCAAATCATGGCCTATGAAACCGATCTTTTGGAATATGATGATCTGTTTGACGGCAATCCGGCGGTGGATCGCAAGGTTGAGGCCTTGAAAACCGGCGCGCGGGCTGAATTGGCGCAAATTGATGCCATGGGCGGCGCGGTGGCGGCGATTGAGTATATGAAATCAGCGCTGGTTGAAAGCAATTCAAAACGCCTAGAAAATATCGAAACCGGCAGCACCACGGTTGTGGGGGTCAACAGGTTTGAACAGGGCGCAGAAAGCCCGCTGACCACAGGGGATAACGGCATTTTAACCGTAGACCCTGCGGTGGAATCTGCCCAGATCACTGCCCTGAATTCATGGCGCCAATCGCGCGATAGTGCCGCCGTAAGGTCGGCGCTGAGCGCGCTTGGGTCGGCGGCAAAAGCCGGTGAAAACATCATGCCAACATCAATTGCTGCTGCCAAAGCAGGTGTAAGCACTGGCGAATGGGCCGCAGCCATGCGTAATATTTACGGCGAATTCCGCGCCCCGACCGGTGTTTCCAGCGCTGTTTCAAACACCGCAACCGGCCTTGATGATCTGCGCGATTCCGTCAGCCTTCACGCCAAAAGAACCGGAAAGCAATTGACCTTTTTAATGGGCAAACCCGGGCTAGACGGCCATTCAAACGGGGCAGAACAAATCGCGGTGCGCGCCCGCGATTGTGGCATGCGGGTAATATATGAGGGCATCCGCATGACCCCCAAAGCCATTCTGGAAACTGCAAAAACCGAAGCTGTGGACGTGATAGGCCTGTCAATTCTGTCGGGCAGCCATCTGTCCTTGCTGGATGAGTTTTTGGCACTAAAAACCACTGAAACGCCTGTTATTGTTGGCGGCATTATCCCTGAAAATGACGCCGATAAACTGCGGGATCAAGGCGTTTCAAGGGTTTACACCCCCAAAGATTTTGACCTGAATAAGATCATGGCCGATATTGTCGCCTTGGCAGCCGGGCAATAGGCACGCGGATTTTATTAAAATAATCGCTTAAAAAATCAATGTCCGACCAGCGTTGCAACAGATCATCATCATAGCCCAATTGCAGCGCCAGATCCCAAACCAAACTAAGCAGCTTTTGGTTATTCATTGCATATCCGCGCCGCGCCCGCGCGTTAAATTGGTCATATGGTGGGAGTTCCTGAAACTTTGCGGTATCAAATCCGCACCGCATCCACAAATCTCTGGTTGCGGTGCTATCGGGTTCATACAGGTCTTCGAATCGAAAAAGCCCCATGAAATTTGCGCCGTGGCTTTGCTCCAGCAAAAAACTGTGGACTTCTAGCCAATGGTAAAGCCCGCGTTCAAAATATGAAAACCCAGCATAATCTGCCTGAAATTCGGGGTATAACACAGCCTCGATATGCGGGCGGATAATGCAGTGTTTTGACAGCGTATCGTCGCCATCACCCAACAATGCATGGGTTGTCATAGATGCAGCCGTTGCAAACGGATTGCGAAGCAAATGCACAAACCCGAATTCAGCACCGTACCGGTTTTGCAAATACGGCCCCCATCCATATGCAGGCCACCCCGTTTCAATAAACCGCCCGCCGCTGGCCAGTTGCGTGTCGATTTGGCCAAAAAGCTTGCGCAACTGGTGGGTTTCAGCAAGGGTTTTTTCAAAACTGCTGTTGCGAAACACTTGCGCGGGCTTGAAATTCGGGCCTGCGCCCTCATGCACCACCAATGTGTCTGGGTCGCCTTTGGCCAGCAGCCGCGCCA
>JALSGU010000269.1 GCA_026982575.1 Paracoccaceae bacterium
TTCTTCAACCACAAAACTGACATCGCCACCACGCCGGAATACTGCGGAAATCATACGGGTTAGCGCCACCGTCCATGCAAAATGTTCCATGTTTTTGGAATTGATGAACACCTCGAACGGACGCCTTTTCCCATCCGAAATCACATCGTTGATGGTGATATAAATCGCATGTTCGCTTTCCGGCCAACGAATTTTATAGGTGTTGCCTTCCAGTTGCGCGGGCCTGTCCATCGGGGCGCTCATGTCTTTTTCAGCGCCGCTTGAGAGCGAAAGAACCGAGCCGGTTATGTCATTGGGCCGATAAGTCGTGATGCCCTTTAGGCCGGATTTCCACGCGGCCATATACAGGTCTTCAAACGCGTCAAACCCGTAATCCTCGGGCACATTTACGGTTTTTGAAATCGCAGCACAAATAAACGGCTGAATCGCCGCCTGCATTTTCATATGGTCTTGCGCGGAAATATCCATCGCGCCAACAAAACTGTCCGGCAGATTGTCTATGTCACCGCCTTGTTCGCGGTAAATCCGATAGGCGTGATCTTCCATGCGATAAGAAACCATCTCATCATCACTGCCGCGTTTCTTGCGGTCATAAAACCACGAAAACGCCGGTTCGATACCGCCCGAACAATTGTCGCCAAACGCCAGCGAAATGGTTCCGGTTGGCGCAATCGACAACAGATGCGAATTGCGCAAGCCATGCTGTTTGATTTCAGCGCGAATATCATCCGGCAACCGCATCGCCATGCCCGATTGCAAAAATGCCTCGGCTTCAAACACCGGAAACGCGCCTTTTTCCTGCGCCAAAGCAATGCTGGCACGATACGCCGCATCCCGCATCTGCCGTGTTAAATCAGCAGCAAAATTCCGCGCCTTTTCGCTGTCATAACCCAGACCCAGCATAATCAAAGCATCGCCCAGCCCCGTATACCCCAGCCCGATGCGCCGTTTATTTGCCGCCTCACTCGCTTGTTCTTCCAGCGGCCACACGGTGGCATCCAGCACATTATCCAGCATTCGAACAGCCGTCTTCACAACCGCCGTAAACCCGTCAAAATCAAAACTGGCATCCTCAAACGGATCTTGCACAAACCGCGTCAGATTCATGCTGCCCAGACAGCAGCAGCCGTGGTCCGGTATGGGGATTTCACCACAAGGGTTGGTTGCCTCGATCACCTCGCAATAATGCAGGTTATTTTCAGCATTAATGCGATCCAGAAACAATATCCCCGGCTCGGCGGCCTCATAAGTATTGCGCATTATCATCGCCCAAAGCGCGCGCGCATTTACCGATTTATAAATCCATAGATCGCCAGCCTTACCTGCCTGTTCTACCGGTTCTGATTTATGAACCAGATCAAAATCTGTGCCTTTATCGACTGCGTGCATAAAATCATCACTAACACCAACAGAAATATTGAAATTGGACAATTGACCTTTGGTGCGTTTGGCGGAAATGAACTCCTCGATATCGGGGTGATCAACCCGCAAAACCCCCATCTGCGCGCCGCGCCGCGCACCGGCGGATTCAACTGTGGCGCAGCTTTGGTTAAACACATGCATATAGGAAACCGGCCCCGAGGCTGAAGAATTGGTCCCCGCAACCTTGGCGCCGCGCGGGCGAATGCTGGAAAAATCGTAACCAACCCCGCCGCCGCGCCGCATGGTTTCGGCGGCTTGGCGCAAGGCATGGTAAATGCCAACCTTGCCATCCACCGTGCCCGAAACGCTGTCACCAACAGGTTGCACAAAACAATTTATCAAAGTAACATTTTTAATGCCCGCCCCAGCCGCAGAATTAACCCGGCCACCAGCGATAAACCCTGTTTCCTGTGCCTCCAGAAACGCATCTTCATGGGCCGCAGGGTTGGTTTCAACCGCCGCCAAAGCCCGCGCCACCCGTGCACGAATGGCGGCCACCATGGCATCTGCATCCAGTTTCTGTTCATCACCTTTGGCATATTTTTCCCGCAGAACATCCACCGAAATTTCTTGCCATTTACTGGCGGTTATACTGGCGGGTTGGTTCATTTTTGATTCTCGTTTGGTTAGGTGCAGGTGATCAAATTAGGTGGAAATCCGGCTTTCTTCAAGAACAAAACAGAAACCGCGTGACGAATCCTGATGGGGTGATAAACAGGCCATCGGGGGTAAAATGGCAAAACTACATCTGGTAAAACTTAGCGTCGGTTCGGAAAGCGTGGCAACCAAGGCCGCATGGCAGGCCGAACAAATGGCCAAAACCGGCCTGGAACCGCGCCATATCACCCGCATGTGGCCGCGTCGTGCCGCTGAATTATTGCAAGGCGGGTCAATCTATTGGGTGATCAAAGGCAATGTTCTGGCGCGGCAAAAAATCATCCGGCTTGACGAAGTAACCGGCCAGGACGGCATCCGAAGATGTGCACTGGTGCTGGACCCGCAGCTAATGCAAACCGTGCCCCAACCGCGCCGCCCGTTTCAAGGCTGGCGCTATCTGTCTGCGGCTGATGCCCCCCGCGACACCACCCCGTTTCAAGACGGAGTTGAAACTTTGCCGGTTGAATTACAGGCCGAACTGGCCAACCTCGGGGTTTTATAAAATAATTCACACCCCCTGTTGAAACCCTGTCAAAAACATATATGCAGGCGGCATTAACATACATAAATTTCTTAATCCAAGCAGGAGAATAAAATGGAACCCATCAGCAACGATAATGAATCAGTACACCGCAAAAGCATCTGGATGCGCGGCCTGTTTATGGTCATTTTCATGATCTTGCTTAATGTTGCCCTAACTGTGCTTTCAGTTATTGCCATTGTGCAATTTTTCTGGCTGTTGTTCAAAAAGGAAAAAAATCAAAGGCTGACAGATTTTGGCAAATCGCTGGGAAGATGGTTCCGCGATATTGTGCGCTTTCAAACCGTTGAAACCGAGATCAAGCCCTTTCCCTGGGCAGCTTGGCCCTCCGAGGATGATCAGTAAAATTACGTCTACCGGTCAGATAGCCTGGCCAACCTCTTTGCTATACCCCCCGAAGACGAAGCCCAAAGGGAAGCGGTTTTTTGCATCAGCAAAAACACCGCTGAACTGCGGGAGCGCTTGTTGTGCCACACGCCCCGGCCAAATTATCCGGCAGTCACTCCCGGGTTATCGCCAAAATCAACCCCCGGGAACACAATATTGCCAAGGTCTGACAGGGGTATTCCAAACATATCGCGCAGCACCCAGCCCGCATAGCGGCGCACATCGCTGGTCGGCATTAGATCACGGTTTTGGTATAGATCGGATTCGTCCAGCCCCGGCCAGTCTGTCATCACCTTGCGCCCTTTTAGCGCGCCGCCCGCCATGATCATGGCGCCACCGGTACCGTGATCGGTGCCCATGGATCCGTTTTCGGCAACAGTGCGACCAAATTCGGTTATGGCCATTACCGTCGTGCGCTGCCAGTTATTGCCAAGCCGGTTTTTCAAAACCAAAATCGCCTCGGATAGCTGCTCCATCGCGTTGCCCATGCTGCGGCTTTGGTTGTTATGGGTATCCCAGCCGCCCACCGAAAACGCGGCAATGCGCGATGCATCATTCAGCTTATCCGCAGTAAACTGCGCCAAAGCCCGTATTTGGCCATTGCGCCCGCCCCCCATCGACATGGTGTCATTGGTTTTTGACAGGTCCATCGCCATTTGCACCGTTTCGGTAAATAACGGGTCACTGCCATAAATCCGGTTCAACAACAGCTCTGCCTGCGATGAAAGGTTCAGCGCCGATTCCGGGCTCCAGATCGAATGATCCTGCGCGCCTTCCAACAATAACATCCGTTCACGCCCCACCGCAAACGCAGTTTCGACATGGGTATCGGGCATCAGGGAAAGCACCCGGTTCAACCAGCCATCGCCAGCCGGGGTCAGGCTGGCATCCGCATTGCCACCGCCGTTTTCCAACAGGTCCTGCCCGTCGAAATGGCTGCGTTTATCGCGGTAAGGCGTTGAAACCGCATGGGCAAATGACAGCTCTCCGGCGTGCCAAAGCGGCATCAATTCCTCAAGCCCCTTGTTCAGGGAAAAGAACCCGTCAAGATCAAAACTGCCCGCCGCTTCGCCGGCAATCAGGTTGGGCCGCCACCCAGCCAAATTCGGATCGCCATAAGGCTGCACCACATCCAGCCCGTCCATTGCACCGCGCAAAATAATCACCACCAGCCGGTTTTCACCCGGGGTTGCCGCAAAGGTTACCGGCGCTAGCAAAGGCGATGCTGCGGCTGAACAGCCAAGCGCCACGGTCTGGCTGATAAATTTTCTTCTGGAAAGGGTCATAATAGCCTCCTTATCGGCGCATGAATGTGGGGGAAATCATCATCAGTGCGACACCTTCCCATTGTGCATCAACGGCTGCCATGGCAACCCTGAGATCATCAGAGGCAAGCGGCCCCAGCACGGTTTCCAACAGCTTTTTGGGGTTTCTATCTGCGGCGTGGTTCTGGGCCATCTCTCCGGCCCAGTTGATGCGCGCAGCCAGGGTTGGCGGTGTGATCCATGCTTCCAGCGCTTCATCCCAGCCATCCGGACCATTTGGGCGAAACGGCCGCTGGCCCATGCCGGTTAACGGAACCTGAAAGCCGTTTTGCAATTCACCGGAATTAAGCCCCAGAATTAAATCTGCCGGAATTTCAATCGCCCGCATACAGCTGATCGTATATTCAAAGGGCAAACGGGCCTTTTGCCCCAGCGGGGATTGCGCGGCACTGTGATTCAACAATACATCATAAAGCGCAATTAATTCGCCATCGCTGGCCAGATAGGCATCCGCCATGGTCTGCACATAATCTTTGTCCGGTTCCGGCCCGATAAAATGCACCGCCAGTTTTTGGGCCAGATGCATCGCTGTGGTTGGGTTAACGGCCAGATCTTCCAGAAATTCAAAAATATTGTCCAGACTGGCTGACCCTTCGCCATAGGTTTTCCCCAAAATGGTCTCGGGCCCCGGTTCGGCAATGGCTTGGTTAAACTCGACCCCCTCATAGGTAACGGTCAGGCCGGTCAGCAATTCAGCGAACTGGCGCACATCAGCTTGTGAATATGCAGCATCAACCCCCAATGTGTGCAGCTCCAGAATCTCGCGGGCAAGGTTTTCGTTTAACCCGCGATCGCGCCGCTGTCCGGCCCGCGAATTTGGCCCGACCGAGGCATTTTGGTCCAGAAACAGGATCATCGACGGATGGGTCACCACCGCCTTTAGCAGATCGACAAACCTGCCGCTTAAATTCGGGCGAATGGCGTCTTCAAAATAGGCCCCAAGCAGGATTTGTGAATTCAACTGGCTAGGCGCTACGGTAAAATGATCCAGCCAAAAGGCAAAAATCCGTTCGCGAAATCCACGCGGGCTAAGCGTCGGGCGCACCAGCAACCGGCGGAAATCCTCGTTTATCACATCGCGTATTTCTTGGCGTAACTGTTTGAATTCACGGGAATCAACGCCCCCGCTGCGCCGCGCGTTTCGCAGGGCAACCAGCCCCATTCGACGTTCATCGGTATCGGGATAGGCCAGCGCTGTATCCGCCGGATCAACGCTTTGCATTTGTGCCAGCATCCCAGCCGAAAACGGCGTTTCATTGGGGCGGATGCCATAACCAAACCGGTTGGCATTGATAATATCTTGCTCTGTGGTCATGTCAGCACCTGTTGCTTTGATATTATCTTAACGCAGCAGCTTTTGAATTCCGTCGAAAATTATCGGAGCCTGGGTTTTGGCACCGCCACCAGCACCCCTGCGAAAAAGATCAGCGCCATGCCCGCAAGGGTCAATGCCCCGGGGCGTTCCGCAAAAAATACAAACCCCCACAGGGTTGCCGAAATCAGATATACATAGTCAAAAACCGCAATAATGGCAGGGGGTGCAATTTGGTATGCCCGGGCGATGCCCGAAAAAATGCCCACTGCCATCAGCCCCAAAAACGCCATCAATGCCCATTCAAACCCGCCCATCCGGCCCCAGCCGGTAAAAACAAACCCCGAGGCAGATTGCATTTGTGGTGATAACGGCCAGATTGTCAGCGCCACAATTCCGACCAGCCCCGCGATAAGAAAACCCAGCAATTGCGAAAATGACAAGATTAGCGGCGATTCGTGTAAACATTTGGTGCGGGTCAGTATCATTGCCAAAGCCAGAAATCCGGCGCCTGATACGGGCAATAATGCAAACCATGAAAACCCATCGCTGCCGGGTTGCAAAATGACAATAACCCCGACAAACCCGAGCATAATGCCCAGCCATTGACGCCGGGTAGTTGGCTCATTGATAAGAAAGGTCGAGAAAAGCGCCACCAGAACGGGAAAGGTATAGATCGCGACTGCGGCCACGGGCAGGCTTAGAAACGGAAAAGATGCGTAATAACATATCCATGTCAAAACCAGTAAAACACTGCGCAACATAACCCATTTTGCTACATAGAACCGGAATGGCGTGCCAGACACAATAAAAACAATCCCCAGAACAGGCAGGGCAAACAGAGAGCGCGCAAAAAATATTTGCCAGATGGTCAGATTAACGCTTAACTGTTTTGCAATAGCATCGCCAAATGCCAGAGCCGAAACCGATGCGGAAATAATCAGGATGCCTTGGAGGGTTTTATCCGGTCTACCGTCCATTCGCATCACTTTTCAATTTAGGCCATTTCAGGCTATTCTAATATTTCAACCGCGTCCACACCCCAGACCGCGATTTTCAATATCCAGCCCTCAAAGCCGTCTACCTCGACAAAACACCATTCCAGCTGGCAGGTTTCCAACCGCGCAATCACGCCTTTCATGGCGGTTGCAACCGGCATGGCGTCGCCGCGCGGGGCCTTAAACAAGGTCGCCTGGGCGTCGGTAACCACCACGGTGCGCGCGCCGCTTAATAACGACCGATGCACCCAGCCCCCCGCGCCGTCCGCGTCTACTACCCGCAGCCAGTTGGCGTATTCGGCTGTTACCTGAAGCGGAGTACCGCGATGGTTCAGCACCCAGTCAATACGATGGGTTCGGGCGGGGCCACGACGCACATAGGCCTCGGATACTTTCATGGAAACATAACGCGGAAGCGGATGGCCGGTTACCGGACCAATGCTGCCCTGCTGTGCCATTGCCTGAACCGCAAAAAATATTGCGGTTATCGAGGTGAAAATTAGCTTCATAATGCCCTGCCTGTGCCCGATTTTCGCGCGGGATTTTGTTTTTTGATTTCCCTGCGCGGTTTTCCCTGCCATTATAACCAAAACCACAGGCGCAAAGGAACCAAAATCTATGCCCGCCAAAGCCCTAAAAGTAATCGTTACCCGCCGCCTGCCCGAGCCGGTGGAAACCCGCATGAACGAGCTGTTCGACGTGGAGCTGAATACAGATGACACCCCCCTTGGCCGCGACCAGTTGGCAGATGCCATGGCGCGCGCCGATGTGCTGGTGCCAACTTTGGGCGATAAAATTGATCAGGGCTTGTTGGCGCAAGCAGGCGACAGGTTGCGCCTGATTGCAAATTATGGCGCGGGGTTTGACCATATAGATGTGCAAACCGCGTTACAGCGCGGAATAATGGTTTCCAACACCCCCGGCGTTCTAACCGAGGACACCGCCGATATGACCATGGCGATGATCCTGTCAGTGCCGCGCCGGTTGCGCGAGGGCAATTTGCAAATGCAACAAGGCACATGGGAAGGCTGGCGACCGACCGCCCTGATGGGCCACCGTATCGGTGGCAAGCGCCTTGGCATTCTGGGCATGGGCCGCATTGGTCAGGCCGTTGCCAGCCGCGCGCAGGCTTTTGGTTTGCAGGTGCATTACCATAACCGCCGCCGATTGCACCCCGATACTGAATCGGCACTGGAAGCAACCTATTGGGAAAGTTTCGATCAGATGCTGGCGCGGGTCGATATTCTAACCATCCATGTGCCCCACACCCCCAGCACCTTTCATTTGCTGAATGCACGGCGGTTAAAGTTGATGAAACCTTCGGCTTTTGTGATCAATACCGCACGCGGCGAAGTGATCGACGAAAACGCCCTGACCCGTATGTTGCGCGCCAATGAAATCGCCGGTGCCGGGCTGGATGTGTTTGAAAACGGCAATGACATAAACCCCCGGCTTCGCGGGTTGGACAATGTGTTATTGCTGCCCCACATGAGCAGCGCCACCGTTGAGGGCCGTATGGATATGGGGGAAAAAGTAATCCTGAATATCAAAACCTATGCGGATGGCCACCGCCCGCCCGATCAGGTTGTGCCAGCAATGCTATAAACCTTGGGGTTTGCAAAAACAGGGGGTCCCCCGCGGTTCGGGCCAGCATTGCTTGCGCAATGCAACCCTCGGCCTTTGGGCTTGGCCTCGGCAAAAGACCAGCCTGCGGCGCGAGTTTTTTATAACAAAGAAACAGGTTTGGCCCTAAACGTTGATTTCGGTCAGTTGCTGCACGATTTTCTTCTTGACCGGTGGCAACAGATTACCCAGCCGAAGCGCTGCACCACGCAAAATACGGCCAGGCGGGCTGGTATCTGTGAACAGTTTGACCAACGCATTTGTACCCATATAAAGCGGGCGTGCTACTTTGCGGTGTTTGGCCTGATATTTCCCCAGAACCGATGCTGACCCGATATCAATGCCATTTGCCAGTGCCGTTTCGATTTCTGTTGCCAAGGTATGCGCACCGCTAAGGCCCAGATTAAACCCGTGCGCCGTAACCGGATGCATCCCGACCGCCGCGTCGCCAAGCAAGGCAAAACGGGTGCTGATGAATTTTTCGGCATAAACCCCCATTAACGGATAGGCATGGCGTTTGGTCACCAATTGCATATCGCCCAGCTGCCCGGCAAAACGGTGCTGGATGTCACTGGCAAATTCTTGTTCCGACATGTCTAGCAATGTTTGGGATTTATCGGTTGGCAACGTTACCACAACCGAAGATTTATCCCCGTACATGGGCAGAATTGCCAAGGTTTGTTCATAATGAAAACACTCAAAAGCCGTGTCATTATGGGGTTTGCTATGTGCCATTTCGCAGACAATCACCGTGCGGCCAAAATCATGCATCTGCGCGCCGATGCCCATCTTTTTGCGGGTATCCGAAAACCGGCTGTCAGCGGCAATAACCAGTTTGCTTTTTAGCACCGATCCATTTGAAAGCTTAACCGAACCTTCGGAAATATCGGTTGATGTATCGATCACATCAACCCCTGTGATGATGGTAATATTCTTGCGATCTTTGACCGTTTCATAGGCGGCGCGACGAATAATATGGTTTGGCACCAAATGTCCCAGATATTGCGACCCCGTAGCCGTGCTGTCAAAATGCAATGCATACGGGGAATGGCCGTTTAATACCTTGGCATCACGAATATTGCCGATTTCCTCAACCGGGAAATGATCCCAGATGCCAAGGTTTTTCAACACCCGTTCCGATGAATGGGTCAGGGCGATATCGCGGCCATCCTCGGGCGGGTCTTGCAGAACCTCCAGGGGCAAGCGTTCAACAAGTGCAATTTCCAAATCGGCATCTGCAAGACACCGCGCAAAGCTAAGGCCCGCCGGACCGGCGCCTATTATTACAATATCGAATTCATTCTTGGCCATGGGATTCTCCGTTTCACCTGTCATACTATCAAACTAATGGCAGGTTTGAACAGGTCAACCGGCCTTAGATCGATTTACAAGATTTACAATCCAGATTTACAGAAGTTACAAGCTTGCGTGTCTCGCCATAAAGCGCGTCATAAATCAACATTTCACCGCGCAAAGGCTGGCCCGCGCCGGTAATTACCTTAATGGCCTCAACCGCCATCATCGACCCCATTACACCGGCCAAAGCCCCCATTACACCGGCTTCGGCACAATTGGGCGCCAGCCCCGCGGCTGGGCGAGACGGGAAAACGCATTGATAGCAAGGGCCGCCATTGGCCGGGTCATAAAGACCTATCTGGCCTTCCCATTGGCTCATTGCGGCGGAAACCAGCGGGATTTTCAGGCCAGCACAGGTTTGATTAACCAGATAGCGTGTGTCAAAATTATCGGATCCGTCCAGAACCAGATCATAGTTTTCCAGAATTCCCTTGGCGTTATCCGGTGTCAGGCGTTTGGCATGGATTACCACCGTAACAGCGGGGTTTATCCTGTTGATCGAGACCGCCGCGCTGTCGGTTTTCAAGGTGCCGATACTGGCGGTATCATGAATAATCTGCCGTTGCAGATTGGAAAGGCTAACCACATCGTCGTCAACAACCCCCAAAACACCCACCCCGGCCGCAGCCAGATACATCAAGGCAGGGCTGCCCAGCCCCCCCGCACCAATGCATAACAGCTTGGCACCCAGTAGTTTTTGCTGCCCCGGACCGCCTATTTCACGCAAAACGATGTGGCGGGCGTAACGTTCAATTTCATCGGGCGTCATGGCGTTCCTTTGCTTTGCGACCGGCCCAGCGGACAAGCATTGCATAAGAAAGAACAGGAAATGCAATAACGCCAAGCCACATCAAAAACACCAGATCTTCCCGCACGCTTTTGCCAAACGGATGCTCGGCCAATAAAGATTGTGATGCGATTATAACAGCCAAAGCCAGCCCGCAAATAAAATAATACACCCAGCGCGGAGACCGGAACACCCACGCATACCCACAAGCCAATGCCAAAATAACGCAAACCGTCCAGATGCCGCCCGCATAAATCATCCTACACCGTCAAATAATGCAGACGAAAGGTAACGTTCAGCAAAGCTTGGTAA
>JALSGU010000270.1 GCA_026982575.1 Paracoccaceae bacterium
CCAGAATGCCTGACATGCTGCGGCTGACCGACAAGGCCCAAGGCCCGACAAACCCGTCATCACGAATAAACAGACCGGCAATCACCAATACGGCCATCAACCCCAATATCACCAGCACCGCCAAGGCGCCCAGCGGGTTATGGCCCCAATATTCTTTGTGGCGGAATTTTAACAGCTCCGACGTATATTCCCTGATTGCAGCAAATCCGCGCACAAAACTGGTGAATCGCGCGGTATGGGAGCCAACCAGCCCCCACATGACCCGAAACACCACAAAAAACAGGCATAAAAAGGCGAAAAACTCGTGCAGGCCGAGATCAACTTCGGCGGTAATATAGGCCGCGGCAAAACTGATCGCCAAACCCCAATGGGAAACGCGCACCGGCAGATCCCAGATGCGTTTATCAACAGATTCCATGGATCGAATCCTTATACTGATTGAAAGAAGAACCATAAATCTAGCAGCACCGCGCAGGATAACAACCCGCGCGGTGCCGCCAAGCTATTTTTTGCGCAGGCGTTTTTGCATTTGCTTTTTCTCCCATGCTGGCCCGAACAGCGAGAATATTTCAAACACGCCAACACCATGCACCGCCAAGCCAATACCCCAGCCAAGTGCGGGCCACATAACCCATAAATATTCGGGGCTGGTCGCCAGGTTGATGCCCAGCAATAACAGCATGACCAGCACAAAGGTTATCAGGTGGTTATAAAACCCCTTGATCTCGCGGACATAGCTTAGCGCATCGCGTTCCTCGGCGCTTAGGGATGGGTCAATGATATAGCCGTGATCATCGTATTGCATCCATTCTTTCATTTTGGAAAGGGCGGCGCGGTCTTCGTTTGTAAGGGGTTCAGTCATGTCTGGCTCCTGTTGCAGATGGTTGATTTCGGTTTCAAAAACCGCTGCAAGGCATTTCAACGTTTCCAAGCTGGCTTTTTTGCCACGCTCAATACGCTGGATGGTGCGGGTGCTGACCCCTGACAGCTCGGAAAGCTGTTCTTGTGACCATCCCCGTTCAAGCCGTATTTTTCGCAAAATCATAAAAAAGCCTTTTGGTTGAATTGCATTGCCCCTTGTTGCTAGGCGCGCATGGGTATTTTGCCCACGACAGCAAGGCGACACAAGTGTCATTTCAGCCGTCATCAATGCGACACATGTGATTTTGGGGTTCTTTTTGCTTCCCCTTTTTGGTCTTGGCTTATATACGGCACCGGTAATTTCCAGAAAAAAGAGGCACGAAATGGCCAATGTAGTAGTTGTCGGCGCGCAATGGGGTGACGAAGGCAAAGGTAAGATTGTTGATTGGCTGTCGGAACGCGCCGATGTGATCGCGCGGTTTCAAGGCGGGCATAATGCCGGCCATACCTTGGTGATTGACGGAAAAGTCTATAAATTATCCTTGCTGCCATCGGGCATTGTGCGGGGCGGCAAATTATCGGTGATTGGCAATGGCGTGGTGCTGGACCCATGGGCCTTGCAACAGGAAATCGCCAAGCTGCGCGGGCAGGGCGTGG
>JALSGU010000271.1 GCA_026982575.1 Paracoccaceae bacterium
GAGGCCAGCACCAAAGCACCAAGCCCCAGCAATGACGCGCTCATCGCGATTAAATCGCCAAAAGCCACACCAAGAGCCGTTGTTACCGCAACCGTGCGCCCCCGGCTTAACGCATAGCTCAGCACCAGCATGATCGTTGGTCCCGGAATCAACAACAGCGCCATCGAGGCCGCAACAAAAGCAATCCAGACCTGAAATTCCATAACTTACCTCAATTCAAATTCACAAAGGCCAAATTTCTGGCCATTGATCTGCAACCACATTCGATGTGCCCCAGGGTAATGGGTGAATGTGGTGGCATCTTTTAAGAACCGGTGGCTTTTGGAAAGGTTAACCGTTTCACCGGCTTTTATGTCCAGCTTTTTCAGCTTGAAAACCTTGGGGCGGGATGACCCGTTTTTCTTTATAAAATCAACCACATAATCGATCATCAGTTTTTCATCTTGCACGGCCGTAATCGCCAGTTCAAACACCCCGACCGCGCCGATTTCCAACACCGTTGGCCCTTGGATTTCTGATACCGAAATTTCAGGCTTGGCGCGATAGCCCAGCAATTCCAGCGCAGCAATATCACCTTTTTTGACCAAGGTTCGCAATGCGTGGCGCGTTATCCAATCCAGTTCCTCGGGGGTTTGCTTGCCCAGCTTGGCCCAGCGTTTCAGGGTAGCAACCACCAGTTCCGGGTCTTTTTTAGCAATGTCGTTCAGGTGGTTGGCGACAGATCGTGTCACGAATCTGGCCTTGTCATGGTGCAGATCATCCAGAAAACCCAGCGGTTCATGCACTGCAATTCCGATTTTCTTACCCCAAGGCAGGGTTGGGCGCGTGCCCTCGGAAACCAGCCGGCGCACATGGTAATTCGGGTCTTTTGCCCATTGTTTCAGCGCATCCATCGTGGCCACAGGATGGGCATTCAGAAAATACCTGATGTCAAATTCAACCGAAAACCGTTTGGTCATTTCGCGCAGTAATGCCAATGAGGTTTCCAGATATTCCAACCCGTTATTGCTAACAAAAACCCCCAACGGGGCCATGATAAAGTCGCCAAAATCATCATCGGTTTTGCCTGGGTCCAGCTCGGCTGGCAGGGCGGCCAGAATTTGTGTGGCGGCAATTTCAAAATCAGATGACAGATGCTGTTCCAGCACCTCGGCAATCATTGAAATTCGCGCCTTCAGTTCCAGTGCCGGCAGTTGTGCCATCACCGATTCTTGAAATTGCACCCCGTCAAAATCGGCATCCGCTGCCTCAAACAAGCCTGAAAGATAACAAATTTTATCAACGTTAAACAGTTGATCCTTAAGGCTAAAGCCTTTGGTTGCCCGATTATCTTTCATATCACATGGTCGAATTCACAGCACCACCATCCAGCAAAATATTCTGCCCGACAATAAAACCGGCTTTGTTTGAGCATAAAAACGCACACATCGCGCCAAATTCATCCGCAGTGCCATAGCGCCGCGCCGGAATGGTGGCAAAACGCTGTTCACGAGCTTCTTCAATGGTAATCCCTTGCGCATCGCGCACCGCACCATCCAGCGAATCCGCGCGGTCCGTGGCATGAATGCCCGGCAACAGGTTGTTAATCGTGACACCATTTGGCGCGACTTGTCGCGACGTGCCACCAACATAGCCGGTTAACCCTGCCCGCGCCGCGTTTGATAAACCCAAAACCGGAATTGGCGCCTTTACCGACTGGCTGGTAATGTTCACAACCCGCCCCCAGCCGCGGTCCATCATGCCCGGCAGCACAGCTTTCATCAGCATGATCGGCGTTAACATATTGGCATCCAACGCTTTTATGAAATCGTCACGTTCCCAGTCGCTCCACATGCCGGGGGGCGGGCCACCTGCGTTATTTACCAGAATATCAGGGGCAGAACATGCAGCCAGAACTTTTTGCTGGCCCTCAACAGTGGTAATATCACAAGCAACCGGCGTGACCTTTACCCCGTATTTCTTGGCTATTTCGCCAGCGGTCTGGCGCAATGGCCCGTCTGATCTTGCATTGATGATCAAATTTACCCCTGCTTCGGCCAAGGCCTCGGCACAGCCACGGCCCAGCCCTTTTGAGGCCCCGCAAACGATGGCGGTCTTTCCTGCGATTTCCAAATCCATGATATTCTCCTTTTGGGGCAGACTAGCCAACCAAACGAGGAGTTAAAAGCAAAACCTGCTAATCCCGAAAAGCCAGTTCGACCCGCTGCACCATCAGATCAAGCGAAGATTGCGCCACATGGGTAGATTGGGTTTGCGCCGGAAATTTGGACCATGTTTCCAACATCCGAAGCCGTATAAAATAGGTGAAAACATGGTCTGAATCCAGCACCATGCCATAGCCTTTGAAAAAGGCATCCTGATGGGATTGCACCAAACCCAATTCACCAATATTTGCCGGATCTTCGTATTGGGAAAAATCCGCGTGCACCAAAAACCGCGCAATATCCAAGCCGGCTGACAAGCGCCGGACATTGTAAAAATCAAGCCCCGTGCAGCCGGAATTTGAAAACACAAGATTATCGCCGTGAAAATCCCCGTGGCCAAGAACCACCGGATTATCGCGGCCTTCGAATTCTGCGCGCGATGCCATTAGTTTTTGGTGATGCCCGTAAAATTCATCTGCCATATAGATGCCCGAAACCGCTTTTTCAGCACCGTTCAGCCGCACGGTCAGGTTTCGTGCTGCTTCATTTGGTGCAAAAGAAACATTTTCCGTGGCCCGTAATTGATGTATTTTGGCCAGCCACTGCCCTGCCTGATAAAAGACCGCGTCCTCGTCCTCAACCAGAATATGGTTTCGCAAGGCCCCGTAAACTGTTGACCCGCGTGCATATTCCATTACAAAAAACGGCTGCTTTTCCGACACATATAAAACCTTTGGCACATGCAGGTTTGCCACATCCAGATACTGGTCATACATCCGTTGCTGGGTCATGGCCTCGCGCTGGAACCTGTCACGTTGTTTGTTAAACAGGTTAATTTTCAGCACAATATCCACATTTTCGGATCGCGCCCGCACCGCATAAAACCGCCTTATATCAGCGCTTTTGCTGTTAAGAATGCTAAGGTCGAACTGTTCCTGTCCAAACATGTTTTCCTGTAATTCCGACAGGCATTTTTCGGCAATTTCAAGCACTGTTCCAGCAGTGGTCTGCGCAGGGCGAACCCTGATTTTTCCGGGTTCAGAGGTGTCAATAGCAAGGCTGGAAAGATGGTTCATGACGGCTCCTGAAACTGTGGCTACCGTCGGTTTAACAATGGAATATTACCAAAGCGTTCAAAAAGCCTCAGCTTTCCAGTTCCGCATCCCAATACAGAAAATCCAGCCAGCTATCATGCAAAAAGTTCGGCGGAAATTTGCGCCCTGCCCGCATCAGTTGCTCTGCGGTTGGTTGGCGCGGCGAAATCCGTAAATTCATGCCGGCCTGTTTCAGGGTTTTTGCACCTTTATACAGGTTGCACGGGCTGCATGCTGCCACCACATTTTCCCATGTGGTGCGCCCGCCGCGCGCGCGGGGGATAACATGATCAAACGTCATCTCGCCGGATTTTCCGCAATACTGGCAGCAAAACTCATCCCGTAAAAACAGATTAAACCGCGTAAAAGCAGTTTTGGGTCGAGGTTTGACAAAATCCTTTAGCACCACAACCGACGGAATTCGCAAGGTTGTCGAGGGCGAATGCACACATTCATCATAAGATGCAATCACCACCACACGGTCCAGATAAGCGGCCTTTACCGCTTCTTCCCACGGCCAAAGCGATAATGGAAAATACGAAAGCGGCCGGAAATCGGCGTTCAGCACAAGGGCCGGAAACCGCTTGAGCGCGGCCGGTTGCCAGATGAATTTGTTGCTCTCGGCCGGATGCATTTTGCCGCCTTATGCTGTTAAACAGGTTAAGGCGACTATATCTAGATAAGGTTTGCGATCAACCCCCTAGATCATGTTGATTTTCGGCCAAATTGTTGTTGTGCAAACTGCAAGGTCACGCCCAGCCCATCGGGGGCAATCCCGTGGCCGGTGCCTTTGGAAATATGGGTGAAAACCTCGAACCCGGCTTTGGTCAGCGCATCGGCGGCCTCGGGCAGGGATTGAACCGGCACAACATCGTCCTGATCCCCGTGCACCAGTAAAACCGGCGGTTTGCTGATGGTTTCTTGTTCCAGTTTTTCAGGGGCCAGCAACCGCCCCGAAAACCCGACCACACCGGCAAATTTTTCAGCGCGGCGCGGCGCGATTTGCAGCGCCATCATGGTCCCCTGTGAAAACCCGAACAAGATGGTATTGGCAGCGCTCACGCCCTCGGCCTGCATGGTTTCATCCAGCCAGCTGTTCAGCATTGTGCTGGCCTCAAGCATGCCCGCCTCGGCGGCTTCCTCGGATGAACCGTCAAGCCAGGGGATAGGAAACCACTGAAACCCCATCGGGTTGCCGGTGCAAGGCTGTGGCGCATTGGGGGCAACAAACGCCGTGTCGGGCAGATGTTCACCCAAAGGGTCGGCAAGGCCAAGCAGGTCTTTGCCATCGGCGCCGTAACCATGCAAAAATATCATCAGATTTTTGGTGTTGCCGGATTTTGCATCACGGCGAAAGCTTTTCAAAGCAGGCATTCAGGTTATTCCTTCGTGTTCTTTAATCACATGGTAATAAGCCCAAAGAACCCGCGCTGCAACCGCCCGCCAAGGCGACCATTGTTGCGCCATTACGCGCATGGCTTTTTCCTTGGGGCGTTCATTCAGCCCATACAAAACCCTGGCGGCTTCTTGCAGGGCCAGATCACCATGGGCAAATACATCGGCGCGGCCAAGGCTGAACATTGCGTATATTTCTGCGGTCCATGTGCCAATTCCTTTTATAGCAGTTAACGCAAGCACCACCTCTTCGGAGCGCTGGCCGCGCAGGGCTGCAAAATCAATCTCTGCTGTCGCCAGCGCTTTTGCATAAGTAGCCTTTTGGTTTGACAATCCAAGCCCGCGCAAGTCTTCGTGTTCCAGCGCCAAAACAGCATCTGCGCTGATTGCCCCTGCTGTTTCCAGCCGCTGCCAGATACCACGGGCGGCCGCCACCGATATTTGCTGGGAAACAATCGCTGACAGCAAGGCTTCAAATCCGTCGGCGCGGCGGCGCAATGGCGGTTGGCCTGTCAGGTCTATCGCCTCGGCAAACTGCGGATGATTGGCAGCCAACCATGCGGTGCCTTCTTTGATGTCGTCTGTTGTCGTAATAATCCGGCCAACCATTTTTTACCCTTTTTCAGTAATTTTGCAGTATTTCGGAAAAATAGCAATTGCACCTGCCGGTCAGAGGAATACAAATGCCTTATGACCATTTCTACCACTATAAATCCTGACAGGCGCGCCATGCGCAATGTTTATGTTCTGGTTGCGGCCCAAGCCATCCTCGGGGCGCAAATGTCGTTGCATTTTGTGCTGGGGGGGCTGGCGGGGCAAATGCTGGCCACGGATCCACGGTTTGCCACCTTGCCCATCACCATGACGGTAATGGGGTCAATGTTTACGGCGCCGGTTCTGGCGGGCATCATGCAAAAATACGGCCGCCGCGTCGGGTTTTTCATTGGCACTGCCGGCGGGGCTGGCGGGGCCAGCATTTCGGCATATGCCTTATGGACCGGGTCTTTCTGGCTATTTTGTTTCGGCGGGTTTCTGGTGGGCATTTATATGTCCGCACAGGCGTTTTACCGTTTTGCTGCCACCGATACCGCCAGCCCCGAATTCACACCAAAGGCCATTTCATGGGTGATGGCGGGCGGGTTGGTGGCCGCGGTGCTTGGCCCGCAACTGGTTAAACTTACCAATGATATGTTTTCGGTGCCTTTTATCGGCGCCTATTTTGCCATGATCGCCCTGAACGGGGTTGGCGTATTTCTGTTCTTTTTCCTTGATATACCCAAGCCCGAAAAGCCCGCCAAAGACGCCCCGCAGGGCCGCACCCGCATGCAGCTTTTGCGCACGCCCAAAATTGCTGTGGCGATGATTTGCGCCATGGTTTCCTATTCCTTGATGAATCTGGTCATGACCTCTACGCCGCTGGCGGTGGTTGGCTGCGGGTATGGCACCAATGCATCTGCGGATGTGGTCATGGGCCATGTTCTGGCCATGTTTGTGCCCAGCTTTTTCACCGGCCACCTGATCAACCGCTTCGGAGCCGAAAAAATCATCACGCTTGGCCTGATTATACTGGGAGCGGCGGGTATTGTTGCGCTCAACGGGGTTGAGCTTTCGAATTTTTATATTGCACTTGTTTTGCTTGGTGTTGGCTGGAATTTCGGTTTTATCGGCGCTACGGCCATGCTGGCCACTGCCCATACCGATGCCGAACGTGGCCGCGTGCAAGGCATGAATGATTTTGCGGTTTTCGGTATGGTAACCATTGCATCCTTTGCCTCGGGCGGGTTGATGAACGCCACCGGGGCCAGCGCCCAAGAGGGCTGGACAGCGGTAAACATGGCCATGATTCCGTTTCTGGTGCTGGCAGGTGGCGCCTTGATCTGGTTTACCCTGCAAGGCAAATCAAACACCCTCCCCCAAGAATAGGGTTCGCACCGCCTTGCCGCTAAAATACATATCTGTACCCCATGCATGCATCCGGCAAGCACTCAATCAGTAACCCGACAAAAATATTTGAGCTTGCAGGGTTAGCTGTTTTATCGGACTTTAAACCGGCCAATAAGCCGCAAGGCGCCAGAGCTTGCCCCCCTATTGGTGATTACATGTAATCACCTGCCAAATAATAATCCTGGGCCTAAAAAAGGGGGGCGCCGGCTGAGCTTACGGAGTAACGCCATCCACTTGCACAATCATGGTTGTCGGATATGACCATGGTGTTGAAGATGCAATCGCCCCTGTAACCAGTGATGTAAGAATTGCACCAGCTAGCCCTGCATTTGTTGCCGTGCTTATTTCTTTGTCTTCGGCTGTAAATGTTTCGACGCCGGTATTACCATTTGCCGTACATACAATTCGCAGGTTTGAGGGACGACCACGTTGCGCCAATTCTTTGTTCTGGACAAATGCCGGAACCATAATTTCTGCAGGTGTCACAAATCGCGCAACGATTTCGTTTGATAGCATCTCACATTGTGCGCCAGCAAATTCCACACGATCAGCATCGCTTCCAGAGTAACTTCTAACCGTCACAACACGCGAGCGAGCAACTCTATTTTGATCGAAGCCGGCAAGATAACCAGCCTGCTGTACAGGTGAAGTTACATCAAGTGTCGGCACACAAGCAGACAAAACAAAAGCAGCGCTTACAGCCATGCCAGCCTTCATAAAATTGGGAAACATTTTTATATCCTTACGTTTTAAATCAAGAGGTTTTACTTATATTTTCACTGGATTTACTCTCCAGATATCATCTATTATTAATATGGATGATATCTATTCTCCCCGCAACTACAAATAAAGTCAATACCATAGCTTTAATCTGCTCGCTTGGCATTTCAGGCAACCTGATTTACAAAGCTAAAACTAAACTCGCCCCGATACCCTGCTCTGCAAAAAACTAACCCGCCGCCAAGCAGGGGATTCCTCAAGCTGCCCCGCCACAATATATTCAGGGCTTTTCCGCGCGACGCGTAAAGCCGCTCGCGCCCGCCAACCTGCCAAAACTGCCGGAAACACCATTTTGTTAGCTTGGTTGCTTAACGCCGAAAGTGCTGTATCAACAACCTGCCCAACATCATCCGGCAAAGGTTTGCGGCCTCGCGCGATCAGCTCTGGTGTCGCCCGCAGCAGGTTTGCAACACCCGTCGCATAGGCAATATCTTTAACTTCGAAGGCATCTCCGCCCAGTATTTGCGCGGCCAACCCCATGATCCCGCCAGAAGTCGACAGGATGTGGTGATCAAACGCAACGCGATCTGCATGGGGTTCGCGGTAAATATCAAACCGCCTTGCGTTGATCATGTCATCAAAAATTTGGCGCGGCAGTTCATGGGTATCAATTAGCGCGTTCAGCGGCCCAAGCACCTCATGCCCACGCACCCCGCGCCCTTCAAAAATATCGCCAATTGCATCCAGCCACCATTGCAGACGCATCTCTGCAATCATCGGCTCTGCGCTAGCCCAAGGGGCGCGGGCAATTTCAAGGTTAAACGCATATAATACCAGCAGTTTTTCCCGATCGTCAGGTTTTGCTGCCATGGCCGCCAGATACCGGTCCGGATCACCGGCTTTGACGGTGTTTACAAAATTCAATTCCTGGCCCCGTCAAAAATCAATTTCCAGCGGATCGCATCCAGCAAGGCCTGAAAAGACGCATCAACAATATTGGCCGAAACCCCCACCGTGGACCATCGCCGCCCTGTGCTGTCTTCGCTGTCGATCAGCACGCGGGTTACCGCATCAACCCCGCCATTGATGATACGCACCTTGAAATCCACCAGCCGCATATCATCGATATAACGCTGATACGATCCCAGATCCTTGGCCAAAGCCTTGGCCAGCGCATTTACCGGCCCGCTATCCTTGCCCAGATCATCCAGACTGTCGGACACTGACAAAACCTTTTTGCCGTCGACCTTTACCGCCACTACGGCTTCGGAAAGGGTGACAATTTTGTTGGCTTTATTTTTGCGCCGCTCCACTGTGACACGGTATCGTTTGACCTCGAAAAAATCCGGCATCTGCCCCAGAATATCTCGCGCCAGCAGTTCAAAACTGGCCTGCGCGCTGTCATAGGCATAACCCTTGTCCTCAAGGGTTTTTACATGGGTTAAAATATCGTTCAGGCGCGGATCCCCTTTTTCAATGGCAATCCCCGCATCCGCCAGCCTTGCGCGCAGATTGCTTTGGCCTGCCTGATTGGACATCGGCACCAGCCGCGCATTACCCACCAATTCCGGCGGAATATGTTCATAAGTGGTCGGGTCTTTCAAAATGGCCGATGCATGCAAACCGGCTTTGTGCACAAAAGCCGAGGCCCCCACATAAGCCGCCCCCGCATCCGGCACGCGGTTCAGAATATCATCCAGCATCCGCGATAATTTGGTCAGACCGGTAATGTCGGAAACCCCGATATTATACCGGCTGGCATAGGGTTCTTTCAGCTTTAGGGTCGGGATAAGGGCCACCAGATTGGCATTGCCGCAACGCTCCCCCAAACCATTCAAAGTGCCCTGAATTTGCCGCACCCCCGCATCCACGGCTGCCAGCGAATTGGCCACCGCGTGTTCGGTATCGTTATGGGTATGAATGCCCAGATGATCGCCCGGAATGCCGGCCTTGATCGCGGCGGTTACGCCCGAACGGATATCATCGGGCAAGGCGCCGCCATTGGTATCACATAAAACCACCCAGCGCGCACCGGCGGCATATGCCGCCTTGATACAGTCCAGCGCGTATTCGGGGTTGGCCTTATAGCCATCAAAGAAATGTTCCGCATCAAACAGCGCTTCGCGCCCAAGACCAACCAGATGCGCCACGGAATCGCGAATGGCGGAAATATTGTCATCCAGCGGAATGTTGAGCGCGGTTGTCACATGGAAATCATGGGTTTTACCCACCAGACAGATCGCAGGGGTGTTCGCGTTAACCACCCCCGCCAGCACATCACAATTGGCAGCAGATCGCCCGGCGCGTTTGGTCATGCCAAAGGCGGTAAAGGTGGCGTTTTTCAGCCGCGGGGCGGCATTGAAAAAATCATTATCCGTAGGGTTGGCCCCCGGCCAGCCGCCCTCGACATAATCAATGCCCAGATCATCGAGCGCGAGGGCAATGCGGGTTTTATCCTCAGCAGAAAAATCAACGCCTTGGGTTTGTTGGCCATCGCGCAGCGTGGTGTCGTAAAGGGTGATGTGGGTGGTCATTGGGCGAGGCTCCGGCATTGGTGCGTGCAGAGCACGCACCCTACAAATATCCGTAGGGTGCGTGCTCTGCACGCACCTTTGGAGGTGGAAAGTAGGGCGGGCTTCAGCCCATCACCCGCGCCGTTTTGCGTTTGTGAAGGAGTCATTTCAAGGCCTCCAGTTTGGAGGGGTCAAAATTGGAATTAAGCGACCAGCTAGGGATGCCACCCGTATCTTGAATTTCAACACCTGCGCTAATTAAGGAGTCCCTGATTGAGTCGGATGTGTTGAAGTCTTTTAATGCTCGTGCGTTTTGCCTTTTTAGTATAAGTTCCGAAATAAGCGTTACTACCCGCGGATCATACTCTCCAACATGCGAAACACCAATTCTGGCTAAATCGGCGAGTATTGACCAATCATCAATTAAGCCTAACAGCTCCAATGACGCAGCAAATGGTATTAAGCTTCTGGAATTGGGCGCAGAACTAAGTTCATGAAGTATAGATAATGCGCCAGAAGTATTAAGATCACTGGCCAACATCGCAACGACCCTATCGCTTGGAGACCATACCCCCTGCTCTTTATATACGTCAATTAGTTCTGGTGTGAAATTTGCTTTAAGAAGCGTGAAATACCACTTATCAAGAGTCTTCTCCGCCTCCCGAACCTTCTTCTCCGTCCAGTCCATCGGAGACCGATAATGCGTGCTTAACAACACAAACCGGATAACTTCTCCCGGAATGCCCTGCTCCAACAAATCCCGTACCGTAAAGAAATTGCCCAAGGATTTGGACATCTTCTTGCCCTCGACCTGCAACATTTCATTATGCAGCCAATACCGCGCAAACTCCCCCGAAGGAT
>JALSGU010000272.1 GCA_026982575.1 Paracoccaceae bacterium
TCGCCGGTTTTCACATGTTTGACCCGCACGCCTTCTACCCCTAAGGGGTCATCGGTGCCAAAAATCTCTTCGACCTCGTGAAACCATAGGGGGTGGATTTTATCGTTCTTGAACAGCCGATCTTGCAGGATTTTTTCCGAACGCAATTCATCACGGCGATGGATCAATGTTACCTTGGAGGCAAATTTGGTCAGGAAAAGCGCTTCTTCTACGGCAGAATTACCACCGCCAACCACAACAATTTCTTCACCTCGATAAAAGAAACCATCACAAGTGGCGCAGGCCGAAACCCCGAAACCTTTGAATTTTTCCTCGGATTCCAGCCCCAGCCAGCGTGCTTGCGCGCCGGTGGCAAAAATCACCGCATCAGCCGTATAAGTGGTGCCGCTTTCGCCAATCGCCGTGAATGGCCGGTTTGATAGATCAACGCTGGCGATATGATCTCCGATAATTTCGGTGCCTGCTGCGCGGGCGTGTTCTTCCATTTCCACCATTAAATCGGGGCCTTGGACCTCTTTGCGCGAGGGCCAGTTTTCGACCTCGGTGGTGATGGTCAGCTGCCCGCCGGGCTGCATGCCTTGCACCAAAATCGGGTTCAACATCGCCCGAGACCCATAGATGCCCGCAGTATATCCCGCAGGGCCAGAGCCAATGATCAAAAGTTTGGTATGTTTGGTATCGGTCATGATTTTTCCTTGAACTGTTTCCTTGTTATATAGGGGGTGCAGTTGGTTGTTTGAAGGGCGAAATTCGGCATAAAAGCGCGCAGATTATCGCTGCTTGCTGGGATATAAACCGATTAGTTCGGGGAATAATATTGCGTATTCGGCGGGGTTTGCCTAATAAGGGCAAAATTCCGATAAGGCGAGCCTCCAAAATGTCAGTTAGTAAACTTGATCCGATAGATCGTAAAATATTGGCAGAATTGCAGGCTGATGGCCGCATGACCAATGTTGAATTATCGCAAAGGGTCGGCATCTCGGCCCCGCCTTGCCTGCGCCGCGTGCGTGTGCTGGAAGAATCCGGTCTGATTAAAGGTTACCATGCCGATGTTTCTGCCCGCGATTTGGGGTTTGAGGTGCAGGTGTTTGCCATGGTTGGCCTGCATTCACAGGCCGAAAGCGATCTTTCCGCCTTTGAAAACAGGGTGCAGGATTGGCCGCTGGTGCGTGAATGCCATATGTTAAACGGTGAAATCGACTTTATTCTGAAATGCGTGGCGCCTGACCTGTCGACTTTTCAAAATTTCCTGACCGAGGAGCTGACCTCGGCTGATAATGTTGCCAGCGTTAAAACATCACTGGTTATTCGCGGCGCAAAAGACGAACCCGGTGTGCCGTTTTCAGTGCTTGAGGCCCGTGCATTAGCTGAATGAGTTCGTGATCACAGATATTTGCCGCCCGTAATCCGGTTCCTGCCTATGCGTTGCCCGGCGGTATGAAAAATATTGTGAATCAAGCGTATAGGTGCATTTTTTTACCCATTCTGCTTTGTGAATCCGCTGCTCATCCA
>JALSGU010000273.1 GCA_026982575.1 Paracoccaceae bacterium
GAAGGTTCCGTGGGCGGTTTTGGCAGCCATGTCGCGCAGCTTTTGGCGGATGAAGCCGTGTTTGATGGTGGTTTGAAATTCCGCTCCATGACTTTGCCGGATGTTTTTCAAAATCAGGATGCGCCCGATGCGATGTATGCAGCGGCAGGGCTGGCCGCCAAAGATATTGAAACCAAGGTCTTGGAAACATTGGGAATTGCCAATATTGCCGAAAAGCGCGCTTAGTCAATAAACCTTTCAATTACCTGCAACATGGCACGAATAGACTGGGCTTCGCCGCCTTTTTGGCGCGCGGGTTTGGCGGCGGGTGTCCAGCCATATAGATCAAGATGCACAAATTTTTCGGTGTTTGATACAAAGCGGCGCAAAAACAACGCGGCGGTAATCGCCCCCGCCATGCCCCCCGCCGGTGCGTTATCCAGATCGGCCATATCCGGCTCGATCATGCCTTCATAAGCATCCCAGAACGGCAAGCGCCAAAGCGGGTCAGCCGTGGCTTTGCTGGCTGCTGCAATTTTATGGGCAAGGGCATTATCATCGGTAAAAAACGGCGCAATTTCCGGCCCCAGCGCCACCCGCGCCGCACCGGTAAGGGTGGCCATGGAAATCAGCAAATCCGGCGATTCTTCATCAGCCATGGTCAATGCATCGGCCAGAACAAGCCGCCCTTCGGCATCGGTATTGTTGATTTCAACGGTTAAGCCCTTGCGGCTGGTCAGCACGTCTTGCGGTCGAAATGCCCCCGCCGAGATCGAATTTTCTACCGCCGGAACCAGAACCCGCAACCGCACCGGCAACCCCAGCGCCATGATCATATGGGCCAGCCCCATCACATTGGCCGCGCCGCCCATGTCTTTTTTCATCAAGCCCATGGATGCACCCGGTTTGATGTTCAGCCCGCCGGTATCAAAACAAACCCCCTTGCCGACAAGGGTGATTTTGGGGCGGGTTTCATCACCCCAGATCATATCCAGCAAGCGCGGTTTCTGGTCGGATGCCCGCCCCACCGCGTGGATCAATGGCAGGTTTTTATGCAGTAAATCATCGCCGGTAATGCTGCTAGCCTTGGCTTTGAACAGTTTCGCAAGGTCAAAAAATGCGGTTTCCAGCTGTTCCGGCCCCATATCGTTTGTGGGGGTGTTGATCAGATCACGGGTTAAAAAGCTTCCCCGGGCTTCGGTCAATACCCGTGCGGTTTGAATGTCAAAAGGTTCTACCAAACGCGCTTTCGCGGCGGGTTTTGACGTATAGCGATCAAACCGGTAACTGCCAAGCATCCACGCCAAAGCTGCCTCGTTGCGCTCAAACTGGTTTAACCCTGATTCAATCCGGTAATCACCTTTGGGCAATTTGGCGGCAATGCCGGCCATATGAAACCGCCCGCGCTTGCGGGATTTTTCATCACCCCAGCCTGCCAAAACGGTTTTGATTGTGCCGTCAGGTGCCGGAATAACGCATATTTCCGCCAGCTTGCCTGTGAAACCGGATGCCTGAACCCATGTTTTTGCGGC
>JALSGU010000274.1 GCA_026982575.1 Paracoccaceae bacterium
AAGGCGCAAATGATCGAGCTGGCAGCGTCAACCGTGCCGGTGATCGGCGCGGTTTCTTGCAGCCCCGTCAGCTTTGCACGGGATGCCAAAATATTGAGTGATGCGGGGTATAATCTGGATTGGGTGCAGGTGATTGACCAGTTTCGCTGGTCGGGGCATGTGGAAATCGCGGCAAGGTTCAGCAGATAAAAAGGACATTGCCCGATTTTAGGCTGACGCACAAAATATTCAGCTTATACAGACCCCATGTTATTTGATCTTCCTGACCATGCCACGCTTTACCAAGCCATCCTGTCGCGAAACCCCGGTTATGACGGGCGAGCGTTTGTGTGTGTTACCTCGACCGGTATTTTTTGCCGCCTTAACTGCCCTGCGCGCATCCCGAAACCAGAAAACTGCCGCTTTTTCGAAACCGTATCCGAATGCATTGAATCCGGATTTCGCCCCTGCAAACGCTGTCATCCGCTTGGCCCTGCTGCCGAGGCTGATCCGGCTGTGCAAACATTGCTGGAGGCGCTTTCAAAGAACCCGTCGCGGCGTTGGTTTGAATCGGATATATCGCAAATGGGATATGATCCTTCAACAATCCGGCGGATATTCAAACGCCATTTTGGCACGACTTTTCTGGAAATGGCACGGGCGGCACGGCTGAAAGCCGGCTTTGAAACCCTGTCCCAGGGCGGGCGGGTAATTGACGCCCAGCTTGACGCCGGTTTTTCATCACCCAACGCTTTTCGGTTGGCATTTGCCAGATTGCTGGGGGTAAAGCCATCGGATTTTGTTGAAAATGCCCTTGTAAAGGCAGACTGGTTTGACACGCCGCTTGGCACAATGATTGCGGTTAGCGACAACACCCATTTGCACCTGCTGGAATTTGCCAATCGCAAAGCATTACCCACAGAGCTGAAAAAGCTGCGAAAAGCCGTTAAAGGCGCGATGGGCATCGGGCGGTTTGCCCCCACCGACCAGATCGAGGCCGAATTGACCGATTTTTTCGCGGGCAAAAATGCCAATTTTCAAACCCGTATCGCATTGCATGGCACACCGTTTACCAAACAGGTCTGGCGTGAATTACAGGGTATCCCGGCTGGCAAAACCCGAAGTTATGGCGATATTGCCCGCCTTATTGGCAACCCGACCGCCACCCGCGCGGTTGCACAGGCCAACGGGGCAAACCAGCTTGCTATTATAATTCCCTGCCACCGCGTGATCGGCGCGGATGGGTCACTTACGGGATATGGTGGCGGGCTTTGGCGCAAGCAAAAACTGATCGAAATCGAATTGGAATATTTCAAAAAGGAAAGATAAATGGAACCATCACAAAAAGCCGCTCTGTTCAGAACGCTTCATCAAAAGGGCAATCCGCTGGTATTGTATAATATATGGGATGCAGGCAGCGCCAAGGCTGTTGCAGATGCGGGTGCGCTTGCATTGGCCACGGGCAGCGCCTCGGTGGCCGCAGCACAAGGATTTGCGGATGGAGAGAAAATCCCGCTGGAGCTGGTCTGCGAAATCGTTTCGCGTATCGTTTCTGCAACGGATTTGCCTGTCAGCATGGATTTTGAAGGCGGCTATGCCAGCGCGCCTGATGATATCACAAAAAACGTATCGCGCCTGGTGCAAACCGGCGCGGTTGGCCTGAATTTTGAAGACCAGATTATCGGGCAAAGCGGGCTTTATGCAGCCCAAACCCAATGCGAGCGGATCAAAGCGGTTCGCGCGGCATCACAAGAATTGTTTATCAACTGCCGCACAGATCTGTTTTTGAAAGAGCCAAACCGGAAAAACCATAAAAACCTGATAGAAGAAGCCGTTACCCGCGCCCGAATGTATCATGTTGCCGGCGCCGATTGTTTCTTTGCCCCGGGGCTGGTTGATGTTGACCTGATCAGCATGCTTTGCAAAGCTGTGGAAATTCCCGTTAACATTATGAAAACACCGGATACGCCAGAAAACGGGGTGCTGTCAGAACTAGGTGTTAGCCGGATCAGCTATGGCCCGTTTTCCTATGGTGCTTTGATGGCAACCCTGTCAACGCGGTTTCAAAGCCTGTAAATGGCGTTGACGGGCATAGGGGTGGCGGGTAAAAACCGCCAAAACCGGATCGGAAACCCAATGCCCATTCCCAAAGCCCCGTTTGGGGCGCCCTGGCGCAATTTTTATGGTCGCACCCATGGCAAAACCCTGCGCAAGGGGCAGGTGGTGCATATGGAAACCACCCTAAAGGAAATTGCCCCTAAAAATATCACATGGGCAGAAAACCCCGAACGCAATCCGATTGATCTGGTGGAACTGTTTGGCAATACCCGCCCCGTATGGCTTGAAATCGGCTTTGGCGGTGGCGAGCATTTATTGCATATGGCGCAAACCTATCCCGATGTCGGTATTATCGGTTGTGAACCTTATGTTAACGGTGTGGCCATGCTGGTGCCGCGCATTGCCGAAGCCGGCGTGAAAAACGCACGGGTGCATATGGGCGACGCGCGCGACATGCTGGATGTTATTCCGGCAGCATCACTGGACAAGGCGTTTTTGCTGTATCCTGATCCATGGCCCAAATCCCGCCATCATCGGCGGCGGTTTGTTGAACCGGAAAACATTGATCAACTGGCGCGCGCCCTGAAACCGGGCGC
>JALSGU010000275.1 GCA_026982575.1 Paracoccaceae bacterium
CCCGATGATCTGCGGATTTCATGGTCGGTGGCCAAAAGCTATCTTTCAGCTTTATTCGGTATTTTACTGGACGAGGGCGTAGTTGATTCCATCGATGATCCGGTGATTAAATATGTGCCCGAACTGGCCAACAGCGCCTATAATGCTGCCACCATCCGCAATGTATTGAACATGGCCAGCGGGGTAAAATTTGACGAGGATTATCTCGATTTCAATTCCGATATCAACCGGATGGGTCGGGTGCTGGCGCTGGGCGGCTCAATGGATGAATTCAGCATCGGCATCACCGAAACCATCGGCACGCCGGGCGATAATTGGCAATATGTATCGATCGATACCCATATTCTGGGCATGGTGATCCGCGGTGCAACCGGCCAGAACATTCCTGACCTGATGATCGAAAAACTGCTGACCCCGATGGGGCTGGAAGCAGACCCGACCATGCTGACCGACGGTGACGGGGTTGCTTTTGTGCTGGGCGGGCTGAACCTTCGCACCCGTGATTATGCGCGCCTTGGCCAGATGTTTATTCAGGGCGGAATGTATAACAACCAGCAAATTGTACCCCAAAGCTGGGTGGCAGCATCCACCACGCCCAGCGCCCCGACCGCGACAGGTGCCATACAATACGGGTATCAATGGTGGATGCCAGCCGATGCCGCACAAGGCGAATATTTTGCACGCGGCATTTACGGGCAGTATATTTATATCAACACCGATGCGGGCGTTGTTATTGCGGTCAATTCCGTTGATCGAAGGTTTCGCGAAGCTGGCAGCTATGAACAAAACATCGCGGCATTTCGGGAAATCGTGGCAGGTCTGAATTGATCTGGACCCTTTGCCGGTGCTTGGCTATAGATTATTCAAGCTTTCCAAACAGGGTTTGAACCATGAGCAGCCACGGCGCACCGCAACCAATGATATCCCGCAAATGCGGGGCTATTTCTGGCGTGGCAGAAATACCGGGCGATAAATCCATCTCGCACCGCGCCCTTATTCTGGGGGCTTTGTCGGTGGGTGAAACCCGCGTGACAGGGTTGTTGGAGGGCGGCGATGTGCTGGATACCGCCAAAGCCATGCGCGCTTTTGGTGCAGAAATCAACCGTATGGAAGATGGCGAATGGCGCATTTTTGGTGTTGGTGTTGGCGGGTTTGCGGAACCCGAAGATGTGATTGATTGCGGCAATGCAGGCACCGGTGTGCGCCTGATTATGGGCGCCATGGCCACCACCGATATTGCGGTAACCTTTACCGGCGATGCCAGTTTGCGGTCGCGCCCGATGGGCCGTGTGACTGACCCGTTAGCTTTGTTTGGCGCAACGGCACATGGGCGTTCCGGCGGGCGGTTGCCCCTTACGATGGTTGGCGCGCAAGATCCGGTTCCTGTGCGCTATACCACGCCGATGCCCTCGGCGCAGGTTAAGTCTGCTGTATTGCTGGCAGGGCTGAATGCGCCAGGCGAAACCGTAGTGATTGAAGCCGAGGCCACCCGCGACCATACCGAACGCATGTTGGCAGGGTTTGGCGCCGATATCAGCACCGAGATCACCGATGAGGGCCGCGTTATTACCCTGAAAGGCCAGCCGGAATTGACCGGCCAAACCATTATTGTGCCCCGTGATCCATCATCAGCGGCGTTTCCGGTTGTGGCGGCTTTGCTGGTTGAGGGGTCAGATATTTCATTGCCCAATATCGGCATGAACCCCACACGGGCAGGGCTGTTTGAGGCCTTAAAGCTGATGGGCGCGGATATTACATTTTTGAATGAACGGCTTGAGGGCGGCGAACCGGTTGCGGATTTACGGGTTAAATACGGCCCCTTAAAAGGCATAACCGTGCCAGCCGAAAATGCTGCATCAATGATCGATGAATATCCGGTTTTGGCTGTGCTGGCCGCCACTGCCAGCGGCATCACCCATATGCCCGGCATCAAGGAAATGCGGGTCAAGGAATGCGACCGCATTGACGCCATGGTGCAGGGATTGCGGGCTTGCGGTGTGCAAATTGACGAAACCGAGGACAGCATGACCATCCACGGCATGGATAATATACCGGGCGGTGCCACCTGCAAAACCCATCTGGATCACCGCATCGCCATGAGCTTTATGTGCCTTGGCATGGTGGCAGAAAACCCTGTCAAAATCGACGATGCCGGCGCGATTGAAACCAGCTTTCCCGATTTCATCCCCTTGATGGAGACTTTGGGCGCTAAATTTGCTAAACTAAACGGGTAAACCGTTAAAGGAGTGGTTTTTATGAATGCTCTAACCCGCCTTTTCTGGCTTTTCTCTATCCTTACCATCGCGCATTTTGCCTATATACACATATTTATCATGCCCGGAATTCTGGCTGATTCAGGCGGAATTCCACCGCTTGATACCGCCATCACCGGTTATACCGCTGCCGAGGCAAAAGCATTTTTTCTGGCGATTGAAGCATCTGGCAATACTTCATTTGCTGCATTTCATGCCTTTGACGACAGGGTTTTTCCAATACTTTACGGCACAGCCCTTGCGCTGGCGGTTTGGCTGTTGGCCGATGGCTGGTCAAAACCGGTCCGCATTATTTTGGCAATAACACCACTTCTGGCAACGGCCGTAGATTACCTTGAAAATGCCAAAATTGTTGCCATGCTGAAAATGGACGCTGCGCAAATTCCCGAAAGCCTTGCGGATGCGGCCAATTCCATGACCACCACAAAATACACCCTGATCGGCATTTCTATTGGCATTATAGTTGTTATTCTGGTCAAAAGACTTGTTGCAGGTTCAGCCAGACAAACCGGGCCTGACAATGAAAAATTATAAAACCGGCAGGGCATTATTATTGCCTGAATTTCAATTATTCCGATGATCGGCTATCCCGCGCTTCCAATTGAACCGATCTTGCCAGAGCTGCTGGCGGCAATGCGCAGCAAAGGCTTGGGTGTGCTGCAAGCACCGCCCGGCGCGGGTAAAACCACGCGGGTTCCGCTGTATTTATATGAAAACCGGTTCTGCAAAGGCAGAATTTTAATGCTGGAACCGCGCCGTGTAGCCGCGCGTGCCGCCGCAGAACGCTTGGCCGAGGGCATGGGCGAAACCATTGGCCAAACCGTGGGTTATCGCATCAAAGGCGAAAGCAGGGTTTCCAACAAAACCCGCATCGAGGTGGTAACCGAGGGCATCTTAACCCGCATGATCCAGTCAGACCCCGAATTATCCGGCATTGATTGCGTGATCTTTGACGAATTCCACGAACGGTCCTTAAACGCCGATCTTGGCTTGGCGCTTTGTCTTGAAATCCGCGAGGCCCTGCGCCCTGATTTGGCGATATTGGTCATGTCAGCCACGCTGGATGCCGAGCCGGTGGCGGCCCTGATGGGCAATGCAGCAGTAATCACCGCCAAGGGCCGCAGCTTTCCGGTTGAAACCCGCTGGCTGGACAGGCCTTGGTCAAAACCCGGGCAGCGCGGGCAGCGGTTTGAACAGGCGCTGGCAGATCTGGTGGTTACTGCCGCCAATGAAAATGACGGCGGTATTCTGGTGTTTTTGCCCGGCGCGGGCGAAATCCGGCGGGTGGAAAATTTGCTGAAAGGCCGAATAAAAGACGCAGAAATTATGCCGCTTTACGGGGCGATGCCATTTGCCAAACAACGGCAAGTGCTTAAGCCGCTTACAACCGGTCGCAAAGTGGTTTTGGCCACCAGCATTGCCGAAACATCCCTGACCATCCCCGATATTCGGGTGGTGGTTGATGGTGGTAAATCGCGCCGCGCGCGGTTTGATGCAGGATCAGCCATGTCGCGGCTGGTGACCGAACAGGTAACAAAAGCCGAGGCCGAACAACGCCGCGGGCGCGCGGGGCGCGTGGCGGCGGGCATGTGTTATCGGCTGTGGACCAAAGGCAACGAGGGCGGAATGCGCAGCTTTCCTCCTGCTGAAATTGAATCCACCGATCTGGCCGCGCTGGTGCTGGAACTGGCGCTTTGGGGTGAAACCAACCCTAGCAATCTGGCGTTTCTGACCCAACCGCCCAAAACAGCGTTTAGCGCCGCGCAAACCCTGTTGCACCTGCTTGGTGCGCTGGATGAAAACCGCCACATCACCCCCCATGGCAAGGCATTGGCGGCATTGCCAACCCATCCGCGCCTTGGGCAAATGAACCTGAAGGGCGGCGGAAAAACTGCGGCATTGCTAACCGCATTGCTGGAAAACAGAGACCCGCTGCGCGGCGCGCCTTGTGATATCGGATTACGGATCGAGGCCCTGCAAGACATCCGCAAATTCCAGAACAACCATCCCTTTATTGCCGATAGATCCTTATTGGCAACCATTCGCAACGATGCAAAACGTTTTCAAAAAGGCTTGCAAAAACCGGCCAGCATCGGCGCGTTGCTATCCCTGGCCTTTCCCGACCGGATCGGGATGAACCGTGGCGGTGATGCAGGGCAATTTTTGCTAAGCGGCGGCAAGGGCGCCATTATTGCCGCTGGTGATCCGCTGGCCACATCGCGGCTGATTGTGGCTGCTGATCTGGATGGCGACACCCGCGAGGCCAAAACACGGCTGGCCGCCAGCATTAGCCTGTCGGAATTGCTGGAATGGCAGGGCAGCCAGATCAGGGATATCAGTATTTGTGAATGGTCCAAACGCGACCGAAAAGTAATCGCGCGGCAACGAAAAACCCTTGGCGCGCTGATACTGGAGGACCGCAACTGGAATAACGCCCCCCCCGATGCAATCGCGGCTGCCATGATCACCGGCATTCAGGAAATGGGGCTGGAATGTCTGAACTGGAACAAAGCCGCGCGTTTGCTGGTTGCGCGTGTTGAATGGTTGCGTGCGCGCGGCGCTGAAATATCGCGCATGGATCAAAGCTGGCTAATGGAAAACCTTGAAACATGGCTGGCACCATATCTTTTGGGCTGCCGCAACCGCGCTGATCTTAAAAGCCTTGATCTGATGCCCGCATTGGAAAACCTGCCGGGATGGGAGGGCAAACAGATGCTGGACAAGCTGGCCCCAAGCAGCATCAAGGCCCCGACCGGCACCAGACTGGCCGTGGATTACAGCACCGAACCGCCATCAATTTCGGTGCGTTTACAAGAAATGTTCGGCATGACCAAACACCCGACCGTAGGGCCGGATCGTTTGCCGCTGCTTATTGAGCTGTTATCGCCAGCACGCCGTCCGGTGCAGACCACAGCAGATCTTCCGGGGTTTTGGCAAAACTCTTATGATGACGTGCGTAAAGACATGCGCGGGCGCTATCCAAGGCATCCTTGGCCGGAAGACCCCGCCAAGGCTTTGCCAACAAAACGGGTTAAGCCAAGAACCTAATCATCCGGCTTGTCTTCATTCATTTTCAAAATTTCCGCACCGCGTTCGGTTAACATCACCGAAAGAATATCGGCCATCTGTTTGCCTGCGGGGCGGCTGGTTGCGCCACCAACCCCGATGCTTTTGCCAAATGCCCACCAAAGCCCCGGCGCCCAGCCGCGCTGCACCGGTTTTTTAAGCCGGATCAGAAAGCCTGATGAGGGCCGAAAGGCAAACAGCCCGCGATCTACTTTGGTAATGTCATCAAAACTGCAAAAATGTTTTCCGGCGCTGTCAAACAGCCCGTCGCCTGTCAGCACAAGGCTATGTTCTGTTGCATTCCAGAACCGCCATGCAAACCATAACAGCCCGAATCCGAGTGCCGCCAGGGCGAGGCTCCAAATTGCATTGGTTGACGGGTTGGCGGACACCGTAAACAGTAAAAACCCTGCCAGAAACACCTGAACAGAAACCCCGAGGGTGCGACGAAAACGGGATACTTCGAGCCGTGCGAGTTCTTTTGCCATGGGGCCTCCTTTTTCAGGGTTTATACGGTGCAAACACCCCAAAGGGAAAGCGGCTTATCTGCATAACCTTGCTCACGCTTTGTGACAGGATGGTTTCAACCCTCCGTTTGATATTGAAAGTTCGCGGTTTTTCCCGCAAAACCGGAACCGAGCAGAAAAGGACACATAAAATGTGCGGCATAATTGGAATTCTTGGTCACTCCGAGGCAACACCCCTGATGGTATCCGCCCTTAAACGGCTGGAATATCGCGGCTATGATAGTGCGGGCATTGCCACGATCAGCAACAAAAAGCTGGAATCACGCCGCGCGGTCGGAAAACTGGTAAATCTTGAATCGGTGCTAAAGACCGCGCCTTTGGCAGGCAAAGCCGGTATTGGCCATACCCGTTGGGCCACTCACGGTGTGCCAAATACCGAAAATGCCCACCCCCATATTTCCGGCCCTGTGGCGGTTGTGCATAACGGCATTATCGAAAATTTCCGCCCGTTGCGCGATGAACTGGCGGCAAATGGCGCAAATTTCACATCGGACACCGATACCGAGGTGGTCGCCCAACTATGCGCCGCCAATATTGCCAGCGGAATGGACCCCAAAGCCGCTGTTGATGCCACGCTAAAACGGCTTGACGGGGCGTTTGCGCTGGCGTTTTTGTTTGAAGGCCATGATGATCTGATGATCGCGGCGCGGCGCGGGTCTCCGCTGGCGATTGGTCATGGGGATGGTGAAATGTTTATCGGATCGGATGCGTTGGCGCTGGCCCCGATGACCAACAAAATAACCTATCTGAATGAGGGCGACTGGGCGGTTATCACCCGCCAAGGCGCCGAGATTTATGATGCATTGGGCAACCGCGCCAATCGCGAATTGCGCATTGTCGATCTGGACACGGTTATGGTTGACAAAGGCACTTATCGGCATTTTATGGCCAAGGAAATTCACGAGCAACCATCGGTACTGGCCTTTGCGCTTTCGCATTATCTTAGCCCCGATCGCTCGGCCATTGAAATCCCCGGTGGCGGCCCTGATTTCAGCCAGTTTGACCGGCTGGTTCTGGTAGCCTGTGGCACCGCGTTTTACGCCTGCCATGTGGCCAAATACTGGTTTGAGCAATATGCCCGCATTCCGGTTGAAATCGACGTGGCGTCGGAATTTCGATACCGCGAACCCCCCATCAGCCCGCGTGACGGGGTTATTCTGGTTAGCCAATCGGGCGAAACCGCCGATACCTTGGCGGCATTGCGGTATGTTCAGGGCAAGGCAGGGCAAGTGATTGCTATTGTCAATGCACCCGAAAGCTCCATCGCGCGCGAGGCCGATCTGGCCTTGCCGATCAAAGCCGGGGTAGAGGTTTCGGTGGCGTCATCAAAAGCATTTACCAGCCAGCTAACGGTTTTTGCAGCGCTGGCAATTCTGGCGGCACGACAGAAAAACCGGATCAATGCCAAACAGGAAACCGCGCTGATCAACAAGCTGACCCAGCTGCCGCGCTTGATCAACGAAACCCTTGCGCAAGAACCCGCCATGGCGCTGGTCGCGCGGGATCTTGCCAAAGCCCGCGATATTCTGTTTCTGGGGCGCGGTTCGATTTATCCGCTGGCATTGGAAGGCGCGCTAAAGCTGAAAGAGCTGAGCTATATCCATGCCGAGGGCTATGCCAGCGGCGAGCTGAAACACGGGCCGATCGCATTGATTGACGAATCCGTGCCGGTAATTTGTTTTGCGCCGAGTGATCCGCTTTTTGATAAAACCGTCAGCAACATGCAAGAAGTCATGGCGCGAGGCGGCAAAGTATTGCTGGTAACGGATGAAGAGGGCGCAAAACGTGCCTCAAACGGTGTGTGGAAAACCATAATCCTGCCCAAGGTCGACCCGTTTCTGGCCCCGATGATCTATGCTATTCCTGCGCAATTGCTGGCCTATCACACGGCAATTGAAAAAGGCACCGATGTTGACCAACCGCGCAATCTGGC
>JALSGU010000276.1 GCA_026982575.1 Paracoccaceae bacterium
GGCAAACACCGGTTGATTATTTCCAGCATTGCTATTCGGGCTGTTTGCAGCGCATCCAGCAATGCCTCGATATCGGTTTTCCCTGTGGCCTTCAATACCAGAGCCATCACCCCGCGACCGGCTTTTTCCGGCGTAAAGCCGCCCTCGACCGCCAACCGGCCGATTTGTTGCAAAATTGAATAAAGCTTTAGGGCTGCAATAATTTGCTGTGCCTCGACGCTTGAAAGCCAGCCAGCCTTGGCCAATTCCCGTGCCATGTCAGCTGGGCGGCGAATGCTTTGAATGCCGTTGATCAACATGCCAGCCTGCAACAGCAATTCCATATCCATCAAGCGTCCGTCGCCAAATTTAACCTCCCACGGGTTGGCAGCATCTTTGGCTTTGGCGTTTGCCAATCGTGTGCGCATTTCCTGAACCGCCAGCAAAACCTTGTCTTGATTATGCGGCAAAGCCAGCACTTCGGTAATCGCAGATTTTGTCGCCCCCATCACGCTGTCACTGCCCGCCACCACACGGGCACGCAGCAAGGCCATATGCTCCCAAACCCAAGCCTCGGTTTTTTGATATTCAATAAACCCCGATAACGATGTGGCAACCGGCCCCGAGCGCCCCGAGGGCCGCAACCGCATGTCTACTTTGTAAAGCGTGCCTTTGGCAGTCGCCACCGTCAGCGCTGACACAAAGGCCTGCGTTAGCCGCGCATAATAGGGTTTGATGGCCAAGGGCCGCGGCCCGTCCGACATTTCAATACCCTCCGCATCATAGATCACAATCAGGTCCAGATCAGAGGTCACGGTCATTTCGCGCGACCCAAGTTTGCCCATGGCAATCACCGCCGCACCCTTACCCGGAGGTCGGCCATAACGCGTTGAAAACTGGTCTATCACCGCATCCCACAACACCCGTAAACAGGCCTCGGCCACATCCGAATAAGCACCGGATGCCTCATCCGCATTTGAAATGCCGCGCAGTAAATGCACCCCGATGCGAAACCTTTGTTCATGCACCCAGATACGGGCTGTATCCAGCACCCGTTCATAATCAGTTGCAGCGTTCACCAGCCCTGCCAAATCAGCCTGCAATTCTGCCAGATCGGGCAAGGGCTGGAAAAACTCCTGCCCCAGCACAAAATCAAGCACCCGTGCGTTCTGGCCCAGATACCGCGCCAATTCAGGCGCTGTTGTGCAAATATCCACCAGCAAATCCAGCAATTCAGGGTTGGCATCAAACAGCGAAAACACCTGCACACCGGCCGGCAACCGCGCCAGAAATGCATCAAAATGGATCAGGGCTTCATTGGGGTTGGAGGCCGCCGAAAGCTTTGCCAAAAGCACCGGTTGCAACCGCGCAAATATCCGCTGGGCGCGGCTGGATCGCAGGGCCGGATAATCCTGCCATTTATCCATCATGGCCTGAACCGCACCCACATCGCGAAACCCGTATTCCGCCAGCGGTTTGTCCGGTTCATCTGCATCGGATGCAAAAAACCGCTCGGTAATCTGATGGACCATTTCCAGCCGTGCAATGATTTCGGTTTCAAAATCCTTGCGGGTTTCAAACCCGCAAAATGCAGCTAGCCTGTCACGTTTGGCCACATCTTTTGGCATGATATGGGTTTGGGCATCATCAATCATCTGGATGCGGTGTTCAATCATTCGGTGATGTTCATAGGCAGTAATAAGATTTTTACAGTCATCCTGCTCAATCCAGCCTTTGCGGTTCAGATCATTCAACGCCTGCACGGTTTCACGAGACCGCAAATCAGGGTCGCGCCCGCCGACAATCACCTGTCGGGTCTGGGCAAAAAATTCGATCTCGCGGATGCCGCCGCGCCCCAGTTTCATATTGTGGCCTGCAATCACAATCGGCCCGTGCAGGCCTTTGTGTTCGCGAATGCGCAAACGCATATCATGGGCGTCTTCAATCGCGGCAAAATCCAGATGTTTGCGCCAGATAAACGGGCGCAGGCGTTCCAGAAAATTCCAGCCCGCATCAATGGCACCGGCGCAAGGGCGCGCCTTGATAAACGCCGCCCGTTCCCATGTGCGCCCGACACTTTCGTAATAGCGTTCAGCAGCCTCCATAGACACACAAACAGGGGTTACAGACGGATCAGGGCGCAAACGTAAATCAGTGCGAAACACGTAACCCTGTGCGGTGTTTTCGGATAACAGCTTGACCATGCGTTTAGTGATGCGAATGAAACCGGCGCGCAGCTCAGCGTAATTCTCCGCAGGAAAACGGCTTTCGTCAAACAGCATGATCAGATCAATATCCGAGGAGTAATTCAGCTCGTCCGCGCCCATTTTCCCCATGGCCAGCGCCACCATACCGGCGGCCTGCGGGATGTCTGCCGTGGTGCAACCCGGTAATTTACCACGGGATATTTCAGCGCCAACTAAAAATTCGAGCGCTTTTTGCACAGCGGTATCTGCCAGATCGGTCAAAGCTTTGGTAACCTGTTTCAAGCTCCAAATGCCGCCTAGATCGGCCAAAGCAATCAGCAATGCGGCGCGGCGTTTTGCGATCCGCAGATTATCGGACAGGGTTTGAAAGCTGTCGCCCTCAATTTGCAAAATGTTAAAAAACACATCCGCCAAAGGCTGGTTATGAACCTCGCGCAGCCAATCAGCCTCGCGCGTGATGGAGCCTTCCAGATAAGGGCTGCACCCTGCGGTGCCCATAATTAGATCCAGCAGGTTTTGCGGCAGCCCCATGAACGGCGCAAGCGCATCCTGCCCCCGCGCCACATCATAGGCGATGGGTGCCGATATAACATCGACAAGCCGCGTCATTAACGCCCTTCGTATTTTGGCGGGCGTTTTTCCATGAATGCCATGACGCCCTCGGTGAAATCACGGGTTTTTCCGGCGCGGCCTTGCAATTTGGCCTCTAGCGCCAGTTGTTCATCCAGTGAATTGTCAAAACTGGCGCGCATCGCCTGCTTGATATATTTATAGGCTTTGGTAGGACCATTGGCCAATTGATTGGCGCGCGCGTCAATGGTAGCGGCAAAATCATCATCGGGGATTGAATCGTAAATCATGCCCCAAGCACTGGCTTGATCCGCGCTGATTTTATCGGCAAATAAAGCCGCGCCCATGGCTTTTGCAAACCCCATCTGGCGCGGCAACCAATAGGTGCCGCCAGCATCGGGCAGCAATCCGATGCGGGCAAATGCCTGAATAAAAAATGCTGATTTGGTGGCGATCACCACATCAGCCGCTAGCGCCAGATTGGCCCCTGCACCGGCAGCCGGGCCATTTACCGCGGAAATTGTCGGAATAGGACATTCATAGATGGCTTTTAACAGCGGCTCGTATTCTTCTTTCAAGGTGCGTTCCATATCTATATCGGCGGCTGTCACCCGATCTCCCAGATCTTGGCCGGAACAAAACCCGCGTCCCGCGCCGGTAAACACAATCACCCGCCCATCCATCGGCGCATGTTTTACAGCATGCAACAGATCAACCCGCATTTGCGCGTTTAACCCGTTCATCACCTGTGGACGGTTCAACGTGATGGTCACGACATTGTCGGCAACCGAATAAAGTATAGTTTCGTAATCCATGAATGCCTCCTGAAGCTGGGAAAAGCTTAAGGCAGTATTTGTGAATGTAAAAGCCTCAACGTGGGGTCATTTGTTCAAAAGCGCATTCAGGCGGTTTTCCTCATCCTCCGAAAGCGCCTCGACCTGCGTTTCCCGGGTTTTGCCGCGCACAAAAGCAAGGGCAAGCACCCCGCCAAGTAACATAAGCAACGGGCCCGACAGCCACAATAAAATATTGGAACCGGTAAACCGGGGCTTTAGCAGAACATATTCGTTATACCGGTCAACAATATATTGAATGGTTTCTTCGTCTGAATCGCCCTCGACCAGCCGTTCACGCACCAAAAGCCGTAAATCCCGGGCAAGGCCCGAATTGGATTCGTCGATATTTTCATTACGACAAACCAGACAGCGCAGCTCTGTTGAAATTTCGCGCGCCCGTTCCTCCAGCACCGGATCATCCAGAATTTCATCCGGTTCAACCGCAAAAACCGGAGTTGACAGAATTAACAGTAGTATCAATAGCTTTTTCATGGCTACTCCGCTGGAACCGCGGCAGCCCGCGTTGTTTTTCTGGAAGGTGCGGCAACCCGGTATCGCCGGTCGGTCAGGCTGATTAGCCCGCCCAAGGATGTAATGATGATTCCCAACCATATCCAGGCGACAAACGGCTTGATATAGGTTCGGACAGTCCATTTACCGTCGGGCTGACGGTCCCCGATCACAATATAAACATCCCGGGACAGGGTGCTGTTGATGGCGGCCTCTGTGGTCGGGGTTCCCTCTACGATAAAGTTGCGTTTTTCCGGATACAGAAAAAAGCTCTGGTTTCCTTTGGTAACCGCGACTTCGCCGCGAACCGCAATATAATTCGGTCCGTCAAATTCACCAATGGAATTCAGCGTGAATTCATAGCCGCCCACGGAATAAGGCGCGCCTATTTCAACCGCGCGGATATCCTCAATTTCCCAGGCCGTAATCGCCGAAATCCCGAAAATCAACAGGCCAAACCCCGCATGGGCCACTGCTTTGCCCCAGTCAGAGCGCGGCAGATTTCTAAGGCGCCGCAACGTTTCACGCGCGCTGACCTTAAAGATTTTGGCCCGAGACCCAAGGTCAGCCATCGCCCCCAATACCACCCATGCGGCCAAGGTCAGGCCAATAGGGGCCAGCATCCGGCCACCGGTATCCTGGCTCCAGACAAAGGCGCCCAAGGCTACCGACAATGCCATTACCCCCCAAAGCGGCTGCATGGTTTTGCGGATTTTTGCACGCTTCCATGACAGGATACTGCCAATTGGCAGAACCATGGCAATCACCACCATAAAGGGCGTAAATGCTGCATCAAAAAAGGGCGCGCCAACCGAAATTTTCCGGTCCAGAAACATTTCGGTAACCAAGGGCCAAATGGTGCCAATAAACACCACCGCCGCCGCGACCGACAGCAACAGGTTATTCAGCACCAGCCCGCTTTCGCGACTAAGGGTTGAAAACACTGCATTGGATTTAAGCTGATTGGCCCGCAAAGCATAAAGCGTTAATCCCCCGCCAATGGCAATCGCCAGAATAACCAGAATAAACATACCGCGTTTTGGGTCATTGGCAAATGCATGCACCGATGTCAGCACACCGGAGCGCACAATAAAGGTACCAATCAGGCTAAAGGAAAAGGCGAGAATTGCCAAAAGAACTGTCCACGCCTTCAGGGTGTCGCGTTTTTCAACCACGATGGCCGAATGCAGCAATGCAGTTGCCACCAGCCAAGGCATAAAGGACGAATTTTCAACAGGGTCCCAGAACCACCAGCCGCCCCAGCCCAGCTCGTAATAGGCCCACCATGATCCAAGCGCGATGCCAAGGGTTAGAAACATCCATGCCATCAATGTCCAGGGGCGCACCCAGCGTGCCCATGCCGCATCAACGCGCCCTTCGATCAGAGCGGCAATGGCAAAACTGAACGCCATGCTTAAGCCCACATAACCAAGATATAGAAACGGAGGGTGAAAGGCCAAGCCCGGATCCTGCAGCATCGGGTTCAAACCATTGCCGTTAAAAGGCGGGTTTTCCAGACGGATAAACGGATTGGAAGTAAACAGTAAAAACAACAGAAATGCGACGCCAATCATGGCCTGCACCGAAAGCACCCGCGCCTTTAATGCCGGCGGCAGATTGCGGCCAAACATGGCAACCATTGCACCAAACAAAACCAGTATCAGATTCCACAGCAACAAAGAGCCTTCGTGGTTGCCCCAGACACCGGTGATTTTATAAAGCATCGGCTTGTCAGAATGGGAATTGGCCGCAACCAGTTGCAATGAAAAATCGGAGACCACAAAAGCATAGGTAAGGGCCGAAAAGGAAATCAGAACCAGAACAAACTGGATAATGGCGGTTGGCACCGCCAGTTGCATCCAGTTTGCCCAGCCTTTTTGGGCACCAATCATCGGCACAATGGCCTGAACAATAGCAAACAAAAGCGCAAGTATTACTGCTGCGTGGCCAATTTCTGCGATCATTTCCGAATCCCTCTGATTTTTTCCAGATCATAGCGATACCGGACACAGGATCAAATTGCATTCTCGTGATCAGCCAAAGCGCCGCAGTCAGTTCTTTGCGGCCCGCCATTCCTCCAGCGCCGGATTGCTGCCGCTTGGCGATTGCATTTCCGGTTTCAAAACCGGCACAACCGGAATTCTGGGCTGATAGCCGCGAAAATAGCTTAGCTCTCGTGCACCAAAATAAAACGACACAACTGCCCCCAACAACCACCATAAAGGCTCTGGAACATAGGCAAGCCCTTGCATACGTTCGGAAAACCCGGCCGGGTCTTTCATTGCATAGGCAAAAAGCGCAATCGTAGACAAAGCCAGCATCGGGCGCGGCAGCCGGTTCAATCCATCAATAAAACGGTCAAACCAGCCTTTGCGGTTGCGTTCAAATTCCGCACCTGCCTGATCAAGCGCAGACACATATCGTTGAAGCGTCGCCAGCTCGGCTTTGGTGGCATTTACGGTAAATACCTCGGCCACCTCGGCAACCGCGCCGCCAACCTGTTGTGCTGTGCGGCCCAGATTAAAAAACCTCATGCCCAAAGCCTCACACGTTGATCATGTTGCGCGCGTATCAGATGAAAGCGTTCGTCCATAAATTCTTCGGCCCGGACAATCCAGCCACCTTTGCCGCCGTCGCGCCGGCGTGCAAATTTGCGCAAACCGGGGCGCCGGTCTGCCAGATCATAATAATAATTGCGCCGCGCAATACCATAAGCGTTAACAAGATGATCCGGTGCCGCGTCAAACGCCGCCATCGCCGCCCGTGCTGTGTCGGGGCCGATCATGCCGTCAACCGCCGTGGGGTTGCCAAAATCCTGTAACAGGCGTTGCAGGATTTTCACCGCGTTTCCGCCGGAATTGACATACATATCAAATACCGAGGCTTGCAGCTTTTCCGGCAATTGCCAGATATTGGGCCGCTGGTAATAATGCTCCTTGAATATTTCCCCCGCCCGGCGAATATCCAGCAAGCGCACATCGACTTTGTCAACATCGCCATCGCCATCCAGATCAATGCCCAGTTTTTGCATGGTGCCGATGGTCACACCATGGTTGGTTGCTCCGCCCGGGTCTTGCGGATCATCTACATAGCCGCCCTCGCGCCTTAAAGTATCTTGAATAATTGCATCAATGTCTAACATAACAACCCCTGCCAGTTTTCGGAAAATCGATCCAAAAATGTCAGAGATTTGTTAACATTTGCCGACCCCACCGCGCGCAGTGCAGGGATGGCGGCCCAAGAATTGCTGCTAGATCAGCTTTCGGGTTCGACGTAAACGCCTTGCGCCTTCAGGGTATCTACTACCTCGGATGGCATATAGGTTTCGTCATGTTTGGCCAAAACATCCGAGGCAACAAACACCCCGTCCACCAGTTTACCCGTAACAATCGTGCCTTGGCCCTCGCTAAACAGGTCCGGCATGATGCCGTTAAAGACTACGTTGATTTCATTGGCAGTATCGGTGATGGTAAATTGGTGGGTTTCACCTTTTTCCCAGCTTCCCTCAACCACTAATCCGCCCAGCTTGAAAAGCTCGTCGGCTTTGGGTGCATTTGCGGCAACCTCGGTAGGAGACCGGTAAAGCTGTATGCCGTCTTTGAATGCAACACCCACAATAACCGTTGCTATCGCCAGCATGCTTAATCCGAAGATGATCATACGAGATCTGTGTTTTTTTCTTAATCCGGCCATAATGCCCCCTTTTATCTATAGATAAGGTAAAATTCTCAGGGAAACAACGGGGCAAGTTGAAGCCCCGCGGCTTCATCCAGCCCCAGCATCAAATTAGCATTTTGAATCGCCTGCCCGGATGACCCCTTTGTCAAGTTATCAAGGGCTGAAAATACAATCGTGCGGCCAGACCGGCGGTCTGAAACCACCCCGATATGACAATAATTTGATCCCCGCACATGTCGTGTTGCCGGTGCCTGACCAAAAGGCAGGACATATACAAACGGTTCTTGGGTATACCTTTTGGCCAAGGTGCTGTGAATTTGTTCTGCATCGCCCTGCACATAAATCGTTGCCAGAATCCCGCGGTTTTGCGGCAATAAATGCGGCGTAAAACTAACCATCACGGGCTGCCCTGCCGCCTTTGAAAATTCCTGGTCAAATTCACCCAGATGCCGGTGGCTGGCAATGGCATAAGCGTGAAACCCCTCGGATACCTCGGAATGCAACATGGCTTCTTTGGCGCTGCGCCCCGCACCGGAAACACCGGTCGCCAGATCAATAATGATCTGGTCGGGATCAATGATTTTTTCATGTAGCAAAGGCAATATCGGCAATAATCCGGTAATGGCATTGCAGCCGGTTCCGGCAACCAGCCGCGCTGTTTTGATTTCCTTACGGTGAAATTCCGTCAACCCGTAAACCGCAGTTTTTTGCAGTTCCAACGCGGCATGATCACCACCATACCATTTTTTATACTCCGCCGGATCGCGCAGCCGGAAATCTGCCGAAAGATCAACGATTTTCAGATGATCCGGCAAAGCCAGAATAACCCGCTGCGAAGTGGCATGGGGCAAGCCGCAAAACACCAGATCGATATTTGAAAAGTCGATTTCCTCGATTTTTTTCAACACCGGCAGGTCCAGATGGCGCAGATGCGGAAAAACGCTGCCATATTCCAGACCCGCCTTGCGGTCCGCACCCAGCGCTTTGATTTTCATATCCGGATGGGTGGCGATCAGGCGCACCAGTTCCGCGCCGGTATATCCGCTGGCCCCGAGTATCGCGATATTATTCATATTAACCTGCCATTTCCGCTTTTTCCCATACAACTTCTTGCCCCAAAAACTGCCGGGCAAGGTCGCGAATTTTACCCACATTTCCGGTGGTTAAAAACCTTACCGGCCCCTGTTCTGCAAAATGGCTGTGTCGCGAAATATAATTTTTTGTCGCCGAAGCCACCAGATCAGGCTGGCTGACCAAACGGGTTGATGCGGGCAAAGCGGCACGAAATAAATCTTCGACAATCGGATAATGGGTGCAGCCCAGAACCGCCGCTTGCGGCAGCGGCAGTTGCGCCAACATGGTTGCCACATGGCGGTTGACCAGATTCTTTGCCTCTGCCCTGTCGCCTTTTTCAATGGCATCCACCAGCCCGTCACAAGCTTGCCCGAATACCTCGACATCGCGCGCACGGAATTTCATTTCACGCGGAAAAGCACCGCTGCTGATGGTGGATTGCGTGGCAAAAACCGCAACATTCTTAAGCCCCGTATGGGTCGGCGCCGCGTTATCACCCCAGTCACGCTGGGTTAGATGTTCGATCATCGGCACAAACACCCCAAGCACCCGACGGTTGCCCTTGGGTAGCCAGCTAACCTGCATGCGGTGCAAAGCCGAGGCCGAGGCCGTGTTGCAGGCAATAATCACCAGATCACAGCCTTGATCAAAAAGATGCTGCACGCCTTTGCAGGTAAGGTCAAAAACATCATAGGCATCGCGCGTGCCATATGGCGTGTTTTTATTGTCACCCAAATAGGTGAACGCCTGTTCCGGCATTTCCGATTGCAGCTTTCGCAAAACGGTCAAGCCGCCAAGCCCGCTGTCAAATACTCCGATCGGCATTTGGATATCCTTTTTGCTTTTGGCGGTTTTGCGGCTTTATGGCCAATAATGCAAGCGCCCAAAAAAAAGGCCGGCAAAAGCCGGCCCTTTTGGTGAATTCAAGAAAGGCTTACCGGCCGATTTCAACAATGCTGCCCGATTGAACTGCTCGGTCACCGGCAACGCCCAGATAGGTTGCGATCACATCCGAAACCCGCTGAATGATGCGCACCCGCATGGTTTCACCGCGCGCCACAGCCGCCACAGCCTCTGCACCACCAAAGGCGTGTACATCCGATTCGATATAAGCCGGACCGGACAGAACTTCGCGTGTCACCGCATCAACAACCGTCAGGTTAAAGTCAATATTATGAATGCCGCCAATGTTGGACCGCGCCCGTTCAGTCAAGGAATGGAACTGCACCAGATCGGCAATCAGGATAACCTTGCGGTTGCCTTTGACAGAGTTTTGCATTTGCGAAACTGCTTGCGCCATGGCTTCTTCCAGAATGACTTCAACCTGCAAATACACATCGCCCGGCCCGTCTTCGCGCCAGATAATATCGACATCCGGCATTTGGCTGTTGGCATCGGTTGTGGTCAGATCCCGCGAGGCATTTGCCTCGACGCTGACGATCTGCCAGTTATAGGTTAAATCCTCGCGCAGAGGGTCGGGAAATAAAGTATTTGTCCGAACACAACCAGACAAACCTAACGCGATAACCAAGGTCAAACCAAAAAACTTCAACGACATAACAAACTCCGGAACAAAGGACAATTTAACGAAACTCTAACAGAATACCCCTGCAAAACAAGAGGTTATTCAAAGCTGATTATTATAGTGTATTTTTGTTTCAAATTTAGCCTAATTATGGAAGCCAATATAGTTTCAAGAGGTTAACATAACCATGTAGTATTTTCAGTTTGAACATTGGATAATTTAATCTCGGGCGCACCACAAACTTCAGGCTGGTATGATCAGAAATTTGTATATTGAACTGGGCCAGCGGGGCCGATATTGCGGATTTCGAACGCTTTTTACATATAAATTTCCAAGTAATATCCCTGTATAGAGATTATCGCCTTCCCCCTGAAATCAGGAAACAGGACAATCGGGTAAAGGCTCATAAGCCGGGACAGATCAAAGCGTATCAAACAGAATTTTACGGCAATTTCACCTGCTATTGACCGGCAAGCAATAGCCCTCAACCCACTTTGCAATTAACTGCCGTGCCTGCGTTGCGTCACTGTTATCGATTGCCTGTGTTAACCCCGATAAAAATTCTTTGACTTCTTCATGGCTCAAGAATTGTTCCTGTGCCCGCATGATTTTATTATGGGGGGTCGGCAATGTATTGCTGCCTACCAGTAATTCTTCATACAGTTTTTCGCCAGGCCGAATTCCGGTAAATACAATTTCAATATTGCCTTCGGGATTTTCCGCATCTTTAACGGTCAATCCCGACAGCTTAATCAGCCGCTTTGCCATGTCTATAATCTTGATCTGCTTGCCCATATCCAGAACAAACACATCTCCGCCTTCGGCAAAAGAACCGGCCAGCAAAACCAGCCGTGCGGCTTCGGGGATCGTCATGAAAAAACGAGTCATATCTTTATGGGTTACAGTAATCGGACCGCCATTGGCGATTTGTTCGCGAAATAGCGGAATGACCGACCCCGAGGATCCCATGACATTACCAAACCGCACCATGGAAAAATTGGTGGCATTGCTGCGGGTTTGCAAATCCTGAATGACCAGTTCAGCAAGGCGTTTAGTGGCCCCCATAATGTTTGTGGGGCGCACCGCTTTGTCCGATGAAACCAGAATAAACCGTTTCACTCCGGCAGCCATGGCTGCCTCTGCCAGCACTTTGGTGCCAAATACATTATTCCGGACACCTTCCAGCTCATTCCCCTCGACCAATGGCACATGTTTATAAGCGGCGGCGTGCAGCACGGTATCGACCAAGCAATCCCGAAGGGTTTTATCGACCAGCCTTTGATCGCAAACCGACCCCAAAATCGGCAGGATTTCAATATCGCCTGTCGAGAGGCTACGCAATTCCCGTTCGATTGAATAAAGTGCGATTTCGCTCATTTCAAACAAAACAATCTTTTCCGGGTTTGCTGCCAGAACCTGCCGGCAAAGCTCTGAACCAATAGAACCGCCAGCCCCGGAAACAAACACCGACTTGTTTGAATAGGCATTGGTGATTTCTGGCGCGCCTAACAACACTGCGTCCCTGTCCATCAAATCATCCAGAGATACAGACCGCAAGTTTTCAACCAGCCCTCCGCCTGCCATTAGTTCAATAAAAGACGGTAAAGCCTGAATTTCGCATAAATGGCCATATTTCCTGATAATCTCTTGCTGTCTTTGCTTTGAAGCCGATGGCATGGCCAGCAAAATTCGCTTTACCCCCCCCCGCTCAACCAGCTGTGCGAGGTTTTCTGGTTTTTGCACGCTTATCCCCGAAACCGCTACGCCTTGCAGGCTGGGATTATCATCAACAATCACCACCGGCCGAATTTCGCGGGATTGGCGCAGGGCAAATACAAGTTGCAGCCCCGCCGCACCCGCGCCGTAAACCGCCACCGGCGTTGCTTTGAAACGCCGCCCGCCCAGCCACACCAAAAGCCGCTGCGCTGCCAACCGAAAATAGGATGCCATCACAAAGAATATAAACGCAAAAATAACCGGAACCGTGCGCGGTGCACCCAAGCCAAACATCCAGTTGGCCGCCGCACCTGTTATGCCCAGACAGGCAGCAAACAGCCCGACCTTAAGGGAATCCGAATTACCAAAGCTTTGTAATTTGGTTTTATGCACCGATAAAAACCATCCGAACAAGGGTGCGACAACCAAAAGAAAAACCAATAACGGAATTGATTTTTCTATCCGCTCAGCAGGAAACCATTCCCCCAGCCGCAAGCCAAGCGCCAATACCAAGGCCACCGGAATAAGCGCGATGTCCAACACAAACAAAACGGCAATTTTCCAGCCGCGCGGCAAATGGGTCAGAAATTTATACAGGGCCGTCTCCAGTATTCTGTTTTGCTAAAGCTATTTAATAGATAAAACAGTTCCTTAACACCGCTTTTAACGGTTAACCATTGGTTTTTTACGCCGCTAAAGCCTGCTACCTCTAGAAACCACCAGAAACCCGCACCAAATAATCCAGATATCCAGGCCAAACGCACCCAGCTTTCACATCGCTTGGATAGGGTCGCACAAAAGCCACCTCGCGCAGCCAGCAGTGAAATGCTGATAAAGCCACCCGCTAGCCCCGTCATTTTAATGCCAAAAACCAACACGGTTTCACGCATGGTTTTTGCGGCCAAGCCGCTGGTTTTACAGGGGGGCTATTGGCTTAACTGCGGCCATATTTATCTTCAAACCGGATGATGTCATCCTCGCCCAGATAGGTGCCAGATTGCACCTCGATCAGCTCCAGATCCACCAGGCCAGGGTTTTCCAGCGCATGAATTTCGCCAAGCGGAATATAGGTAGACTGGTTTTCCGTTAGTAAAATGGTCTCGGTGCCGCGCGTTACCTTGGCTGTGCCTTTAACAACCACCCAGTGTTCGGCCCGGTGGTGGTGTTTTTGCACCGACAGTTTTGCACCGGGATTGACCGTAATGCGTTTAACCTGATAACGGTCCCCCATATCAATCGTGTCATATTTGCCCCAAGGGCGGTAAACATCGCGGTGGTAGTTTACTTCTTCGCGCCCTGCGGCCTTCAGGGTTTCGACAACCGATTTAATGCTTTCAATCTCGCTTTTGGGTGCAATGAAAACCACATCCTTGGTTTCAACAATCACCATGTCTTTGACCCCGACCGCCGCCACCAGCCGATGACCGGAATTGATATAGTTGCCGCTGCCGTTTTCATTCAGCACATCCCCGATAATACAATTTCCGGCCTCGTCTTTTGGGGAATTTTCCCACAAAGCCGTCCAGGAACCAATATCGCTCCAGCCGCCGTTAAACGGCACAACAACCGAGGATTTGGTTTTTTCCATCACCGCATAATCAACGGATTGCGCGGGGCAATCCAGAAATGCCTGTTTGCTGTAACGCACAAAATCAAGGTCTCTTTTTCGGCCCTCAAACGCATCCTGACAGGCGTGCAAAATATCAGGGCGGAATTTTTCCAGCTCCTCCAGATACCGGCTGGCTTGAAACATAAAAATGCCGCTATTCCAGTAATATCCGCCCGCTTTCAAAAATTCTTCGGCTGCTGCCAATTCCGGCTTTTCTACAAAACTGGCCACATGTTTGGCGGTTGAATCCGGTATGTCTGCGCCTGCTTGAATATACCCGTATCCGGTTTCCGGGCTGGTTGGTTCAACCCCGAAAGTCACCAAATGCCCCATATCAGCAAGCGCGGCCGCCTGCGCAACCGCCATATGAAAAGCCGGAATATCCGCAATTTTATGATCCGCAGGCATGGCCAGTAAAATAGGGTCATTTCCCAAACAAACCGCCTCCAGTGCTGCCAGCGCCAGTGCCGGCGCAGTATTTCGTCCTACGGGTTCCAACATGATCAACGCATCATCAATATCAATTTGGCGCACCTGTTCGGCTGCCAAAAACCGGGTTTCCTCATTGCAAATCAGAATGGGCGGTAAATGCGGCATTCCGTTTAGGCGCAGCAAAGATTCTTGCAACATCGTAGCATCGCTGCCAATCGCAAGGTATTGTTTTGCATAATGCTTTCGAGACAAAGGCCAAAGCCGCGTGCCAGAACCACCCGCAAGAATTACAGGCAAAATATCCAGATTGTTAGATCGCGTTCTTGCCATTTCAACTCCTAAACCTTGCCAGATATTTTAACAAAGCAATCATAGGCCAGTTGGGCAATGCGATCAACAAGATGCCAATTTGCAACATCCCATAAAAAAGGGCCGCGAAACCGCAGCCCTTTTGAATATTTGTAACAAAATATTAACGCTTGGAGAACTGGAAGCTCCGACGCGCTTTGCGTCTGCCGTATTTTTTCCGCTCAACCACACGGGCGTCACGGGTAAGAAAACCAGCGGCTTTCAATGCCCCGCGTAATGAGGGTTCATAAAGTTGCAAGGCTTTTGAAATGCCGTGCTTTACCGCGCCGGCTTGGCCCGAAAGACCGCCGCCTTTTACGGTTGCATTCACGTCGAATTCGCCAACAACGCCGGCCACCGAAAATGCCTGATTGATCAGCATTTGCAAAACCGGACGTGCGAAATATGCGTTCATTTCTTTGCCGTTAACCGTAACCTTGCCCGAACCGGGTTTGATCCAGACACGGGCAACCGCGTCTTTACGTTTGCCGGTGGCGTATGAACGGCCCAATTCATCACGCACAGGTTCGCGCAAGGGTGCTGCTTCTTCAACAAGAACCGTGCCGGTTTCGGCCACAGCTTCTTTCAGATCGTCGAGCGATTTGATTTCATCATTCATGATTAAGCGCTCCGTGTGTTTTTGGGGTTCATGGATGCAACATCCAGAATTTCAGGTTGCTGGGCCTCTTGGCCGTGTTCAGCACCTGCATAAACCCGCAAATTGGTCATTTGCTGTTTGGAAAGCGGCCCGCCTGGCAACATGCGTTGCACGGCTTTGGTCACGATCCGCTCAGGGAAACGGCCCTCAAGAATTTGGGCTGCGGTGCGTTGTTTAATGCCGCCCGGATGGCCGGTATGCCAATAATAGATCTTGTCGGCGCGCTTGTTGCCCGTCAGCTGGATTTTTTCAGCATTGATCACAATTACATTATCGCCCATATCCATGTGCGGTGTAAAAGTCGGTTTATGTTTGCCGCGCAAGCGCTGCGCAATAATCGTGGCAAGACGGCCCAGAACGATACCTTCGGCATCAATCAGGATCCATTTCTTGTCAATATCGGCCGGTTTGGCTGAATATGTTTTCATGGTTATATTCCGTTTGTCGGATGGTGAATGCAAAGGCGAACCCCTGCGAAATCTGATAAGGGGGTTTTAGCGGTTTAACAAGCGCAGTCAATTGCTAAAACCCTCAATAAATCAAACAAATACAATGTCTTACAAATTGGGTATTATTTTACCCCATCACTTGGGCGGAATCGAATAGGTCAGGCTGGCATGGGCCACGGGTTTTTCGCTATCTTTTGAAAACAATTCAACATCCCCCACGCTCAGGCTGCGGCCAAGTTTCAGTATCCGGGCTTTGGCCAGCAAATCGCCGGGTGCGGGTTTGCGCATAAAATTAATGTTGCAACTGGTGGTCACGGTCAGGGCTTTTGGCCCGATCATCGCCAGCGTGGCAATATAAAACGCTACATCTGCCAGCGCAAACATCGCAGGGCCGGAAACCGTGCCGCCCGGGCGCAGGTCAGCCGCGTCAACATGCATGCGCACACTGGCCGTCATTGGCGCCAAATCCAGCACCTGAAATTTGCCGCGAACCTGCGGAAATACCTCGTCGATAAAGCTGTGCATCTGGTCCAGTGTCATTTTTTGTTGCATTGGCTCTTTCCGTTTCAAATATTTTCCCGCAGACTGTCGCCAAATCACCCGAGGATCAAGCCCATGACCGACCTTTTGCTGCGCAATGATAAAGACGCTGTTACCACGCTAACCCTGAATGCCCCGCAAAAACTGAATGCGCTCTCCAAAGAAATGCTGACAGAGCTGCAATCCACGCTGGATGATTTGGCCAAAAACAGCAACATCCGTGTTGTTGTTTTACGCGGCGCAGGCAAGGCATTTTGTGCGGGCCATGATCTGAAACAAATGACCGCTGCCCGAAAAACCGATGATGGCGGTAAAGAATATTTCAACGCCCTATTTGCCCAATGCGGCGCGCTGATGCAAAGCATCACCAACATGCCCCAGCCGGTGATCGCGCAGGTTCACGGCATCGCCACCGCCGCTGGTTGCCAGCTGGTGGCCAGTTGCGACATGGCCGTCGCCGCAAATGATTGCCGGTTCGGGGTTAACGGCGTAAATATAGGCCTGTTCTGTTCCACCCCTATGGTGGCACTAAGCCGCAATATCCCGCGCAAACAGGCGTTTGAAATGCTGGTAACCGGCGAATTCATCAATGCCACCCGCGCCTGCGAACTGGGCCTGATCAACCGCGCGGTTGCACCCGATGATCTGGAAGCCGCAACCATTGATCTGGCCCAAAAAGTAGCAGCGCAGCTTGGCGTTGCGGTGAAAACCGGCAAAGCAGCATTTTATGCCCAAGCCCAAATGACCCTGTCGGAGGCCTATGATTTTACAGGTCAAGTCATGGCCGACAATATGTTGTTTCGCGAAACAAAAAACGGCATCGCCGCATTTCTGGACAAACGCAAACCTGAATGGGACCAATGATTTTTATCCGCGCTTGATTTTCTGTTCCACCGGATAGGCCGCCTGAAACCGCGCCCGAAGTATCAGCACAAACAACACCACCGCGCCAATCTGATGGGTAATGGCCACGTCAACCCGCGCCAGATACAGCACCGTAATAATCCCCAAAACCACCTGCGCCAGCATCATCAACATCATCACCGCAAAGCTGCCCCGCACTGAAACAACCGCACTTTTGCGCGCCTTGAGCCAGACAAAAAACCCCATAAAAAATACCAGATACCCAAGCAGCCGGTGATTGAATTGCACCAATGCAGGGTTTTCAAAAAAATTGGTCCAAAGCGGCGTATAGCCAAAACTTTCCGAGGGCAAGAATTCACCCGCCATAGACGGCCATGTCGGAAAACTGCGCCCCGCATCAATGCCCGCCACCAGCGCGCCAAGCAACACCTGCGCAAACAGAACGGCGGCCAGAATAGTTGCCAGCCGCATCAACCCGCTCTCTCGCCGCCGCCTTGCTTGCAGCAAATCACCCGGTTCACGGCGCAATTCCATCACATACCACGCGATCAAGCCCAGAATAACAAACGCCAGCCCCAGATGAATGGCCAACCGATAAGAGGCTACATCAACCATGCGCCCCGTCAGCCCGCTGGCCACCATCCACCAGCCAACAGCGCCTTGCAAACCGCCAAGCGCCCCGACCAGAACCATACGGCCAGTCCAGCCTGCCGGAATAACCCCGCGCAACAAAAACCAGAAAAATCCGACCGCCCAGAAAAGCCCGACAAACCGACCCAAAAACCGATGCCCCCATTCCCACCAGTAAATCCCCTTGAATTCAGCCAGGGTCATGGTGCTGTTCACCAGTTCATATTCCGGTGTGGCCTTATAAAGATCAAATTCCGACATCCAGTCCGCAACATTCAGGGGCGGGATGGCCCCGGTTATCGGTTTCCATTCGGTGATCGACAAGCCGCTATCGGTCAGACGGGTCATGCCCCCGATTGCAATCATCAACCCGACCAGAATAAACAAACCGATCAGCCAGCCGGCAATGGCACGGCGCGCCGGTTTTTTGGTTTTTTTTGCAGCGGACGCATCGGCTTTACCCGAAACCTGCTCGGAAACATCCTCAAAAATATTGCGTTTATCTGTCATTTTCATAATCCTTCGGATCGCGCTCGGCCAATGCCTTGAACATACCGTGCAAGGTGCGCACATCGGAATCGGTCAGGGGCAAACGTGACATCATGTTCCAGATATTTTCAACCATCGATTCACGTTTTTGTTCGGGCCAGAAAAACCCGACCTGATCAAGCCGTTGTTCCAACCGTTCCGACAGCTTTGTTACCTCGATTTTTTCCGCATAACGCGTTAAGCCGCGATCAGTGATCTCGGCTTCAACGCCACCGGTTTGGCGGCGCCATTCATAAGCTGTCAGCAACACACATTGCGCCAGATTAAGCGAGGCAAAAGCCGGATTAACCGGCACGGAAATCAGCGCGTTGGCCTGCACGATGTCCTCGTTTTCCAGCCCTGCCCGTTCCGGCCCAAACATCACACCAACCTTTTGCCCCTGCGCAATCAGGCTGCGCGCGTGTTCCATTGCCCGTTCCGGTGTCATCACGGTTTTGGTCAGGTCGCGATTGCGCGCGGTGGTGGCAAAGACAAAATTCAGATCCTCCAGCGCGCCAGCCGTGGTATCGCTGATTTGCACATGGTCCAGCACCCGCCCCGCACCGCTGGCCATGGCCACGGCTTTGGGGTTGGGCCAACCATCGCGGGGTGCCACAATGCGCATACGATCAAGGCCGAAATTCCACATCGCCCGCGCCGCCGCGCCGATGTTTTCGCCCATTTGCGGGCGCACCAGAATAAAGCTGGGCACCGGCCCTTGCCATCCCTCAAACTTGCCGTGATCCGTGCCTGACATGTAATGCTCCGTTTTGTTGCCCGCCTGATACATTGGGCGCAAAAATTATGCAATCAGCGGAATGATGTCATGATTTACTGTATACGTTCGTATACAGCCCTATCTTTTTGCCTGGCCTTGCGTTAAACACCCCCAAAACAATGATTCCACCAAAGGACCAACCATGACCAAAATCAAAGTAGAAAACCCCGTTGTCGAACTGGACGGCGATGAAATGACCCGCATCATCTGGCAGTTCATCAAAGACAAGCTGATCCTGCCCTATCTTGATATTGATCTGAAATATTATGATCTCGGCATGGAAGTCCGCGACGAAACCGACGACCAGATCACCATTGATGCCGCCCATGCGATTCAAAAATACGGCGTTGGTGTCAAATGTGCAACCATCACACCGGATGAGCAGCGGGTCGAGGAATTCGGCCTGAAAAAAATGTGGCGCTCGCCCAATGGCACCATTCGCAACATTCTGGGTGGCACGATTTTTCGCGCGCCGATTATTTGCAAAAACGTGCCGCGCCTTGTGCCGGGCTGGACCGACCCGATTGTTATTGGTCGCCACGCTTTTGGCGACCAATACAAAGCCACCGATTTTCTGTTTCCCGGCCCCGGTAAACTGTCGATGAAATTTGTCGGCGAAGACGGTGCGGTGATCGAGCATGAAATTTACGATGCGCCCTCGGCCGGCATTGCCATGGGCATGTATAACCGCGATGACAGCATCCGCGATTTTGCCCGTGCATCACTGAATTACGGGCTGAATTTGGGCTGGCCGGTTTACCTGTCAACCAAAAACACAATTCTAAAGGCTTATGATGGCCGGTTCAAAGACCTGTTCCAAGAGATTTTCGAAGCCGAGTTCGAAGCCGATTTCAAAAAAGCCGGCATCAGCTATGAACATCGTCTAATCGACGATATGGTAGCCGCCGCCATGAAATGGTCCGGTAAATTTGTTTGGGCCTGTAAAAACTATGATGGCGACGTGCAATCCGACACCGTGGCGCAGGGCTTTGGCTCATTGGGTTTGATGACCAGCCAGTTGATGACGCCGGACGGCAAAATTGTTGAGGCCGAGGCCGCGCACGGCACCGTAACCCGCCATTATCGCCAGCACCAGAAAGGCGAAGCCACCTCGACCAATTCCATCGCGTCGATCTATGCGTGGACAGGTGGTTTGAAACACCGCGCCAAGCTGGATGGCAACGCCAAACTGGCCGAATTTGCGGATACGTTGGAAAAAGTTGTCGTGGCAACGGTCGAAAGTGGTCACATGACCAAAGATCTGGCGCTGTTGGTTGGGCCGGATCAGAAATGGCTGACCACCGAAGGGTTTTTGGAGAAAATTGACTCTAACCTGAACGCGGCCTTGGCCGGTTAATCCCTGAAAAAAATGTTGGAGGCGTTAAACGCCTTCAACAAATGTATATTCACGATCCGAAGCCGGAAGCCCGTAAGAAAGGGCTTCCTGATATTCGGGGGATGCATAAAACGCTTCGGCCGATTCCCAGTCTTTGAATTTGATAATGACATTGCGGGCGCGGCCCGTGCCTTCCATTTGCAGGCTTTTGCCACCGCGCGCCAAAAATTCTGCGCCGTATTTTTCCACCGCAGGGCCAGCGATTGCCGCATATTTTGCGTATTCCTCCGCATCGGTTACATCGATATGAACCATCGCATATACTGTCATTTTAAGTCTCCAGAAATGTTTCTATGGCAGCAATTGCCGCTTGTGCATTTTCAAAATCGGCGCCACCGGCTTGCGCCATGTCCGCGCGGCCTCCACCGCCTTTGCCGCCCAGTTTTTCAGCCGCAACACGCACGATATCGACCGCTGAAATTTTGCCACTCAGATCATCGGTAACCCCGACCGCGACCGCCGCTTTGCCGCCGGTATCGGCGATCAACACCACGATGCCCGATTTCAGGCGCGCCTTGTGTTCGTCAATCAGCCCGCGCAGATCCTTGCCTGAAACGCCGGTCAGTTTTTGTGCCAAAAACGGAAATCCAGCCACGTTTTTAACGCTGATCTGCACATCGCCACTGCCGGCCATGGCGATTTGTTTGCGGAAATTATCAAGATCGTTTTGCATTGCCTTACGTTCATCCAGCAATGCTTTTACCCGATCAGCCAGTTGATCGGGGGTTGATTTCATCGCGGTTGCGGCCGCATTCAATGCGCGTTCATTTTGCGCGATATAAGCCAAAGCCCCGGTTCCGGTCAGCGCCTCGATGCGACGAATGCCGCTGGCCGATGCGCTTTCGGATACCAGCTTAAACGTACCGATATCGCCCAGCCTTTGCACATGGGTGCCGCCGCACAGCTCCAGAGAATAGGTGTTTTTATCGATGCCTTTGCCGCTGCCCTGTTCAACCCCCATCGAAACCACGCGAACTTCGTCGCCGTATTTTTCGCCAAACAACGCCTGCGCGCCCATATCGCGGGCCAGGTCCGGTGTCATAACCCGGGTTTCGACCGTGCTGTTCTGGCGGATCATGGTGTTGACTTCGGTCTCGATACTGGCCAGTTCATCCTCGGTTACGGCTTTTTGATGGCTGAAATCAAACCGCAAACGGTTGGCCGCATTTAATGAACCGCGTTGTGCCACATGATTGCCAAGCGTATT